>JBDUAL010000118.1:0-5705 GCA_040004685.1 Anaerolineaceae bacterium
GAAACTCGAACGCGGGCGCGTGGTCGCCGTCGGCACGACCGTCGTGCGCGCGCTGGAGCACGTTGCTCGTGAGTGCGGCGAGATTCAACCCTACGCCGGCGGGACGCGCCTGAAGATCCTGCCGGGCGATTCGTTTCTGGCCACAGATGTGATCGTGACCAACTTCCATCTCCCGCAGTCGACCCTCCTGATGCTGGTCTCGGCGTTCGCGGGTACTGAGTTGGTGATGGAGGCGTACCGGGAGGCGGTGCGTGAGGGGTACCGGTTCTACAGTTTCGGCGACGCGATGCTCATCCTGCCGTAACGAGGGGCAACCGCCATTCCCCCTCAGCGTTCTGTTCGATTACTCCATCGAGCCGCAACGCCGTGAGGAGGCGGAGCGCATCCGGACGGTGCGCAGCCGGAAGCAACTCCACCACCGCTTCGGTTGAGAGAGACGTCTCAGCGCGGAGGGCGTCCACAATCCTCCCGCGGGCGAATCGCGCGGTCGTTTCGAATCGAGGGTTGGGCCTTGGCGGGGACAGCGACGGTTGGTAGCCGCCATTTCGCCACGCACACGCTGAGCGCAAGGGACACCGATTACAGGCCGGTTGGCGGGCGATGCAGATCAGCGCGCCAAGGTCCATGAGTGCAAGATTGTGATCGCGCGCCGTTCTCCGCGGTAGCGCGGCTTGTGCCGTGGCGATGACTTCGGCGGGGCTGAGCTCCCGCTGCGAGGCGACGCCATGGAAAAGCCTCGCCAGTACACGCGCGATGTTCGTATCGGCCACCGCCACGGGCTGCTTGAAGGCGAACGAGGCGATTGCGTTTGCGGTGTACGGACCAACCCCCGGCAGAGCCATCAGCTCTCTCACCCCTTTAGGGAACCCACCCCCCTCGTCCTGAATTGCCGTCGCGGCGCGGTGCAGGTTCACGGCTCGCCTGTTGTAACCCAGCCCGCCCCAGGCACGAATCACGTCCGCGACGGTCGCCTCGGCCAACGACCCAACCGTCGGCCAGCGTTCGAGCCACGCCTCGTAGTACGGGAGGACACGATCCACTTGCGTCTGCTGCAGCATTACCTCCGAGACGAGGACGGAGTAGGGGTCATGGGTGAGCCGCCAGGGGAGCGTGTGGCGCCCGGATTGCCGGTACCAGCGCATCAGCGGCCGCCACAAACGGGCCGGGTCAGCGGGCCCGGATATCGCGGCGGCTTTCGTTCATAGCGGTCATCAGGCAGAGTGTTCCGGCGCCACGGCGTTCGATGATGATCTGGCTCATGGACTACCCGTGTCCTCTTCGTCGTCCTCTTCCTCGTGGTCGGCGTGGCCAGCCGCGGCGGAGGGGACGATCGCCATCTCGCCGCCGTCACGCTGGGATTTCTTCGGCGCTGGTACGGCGATCAGGGCCTTGATCAGGGCTGTCAGTTCCTTCGCGCTTGCGTTCTCGGAAGCGATGACGCCGCCGACTCCGGAATCTCGAAGGACTCGAAGTTCCGCGACGCTCGCCTTGGCGGGCACCGTGACGAGGAGCGGTGTAGACGTGAAGGTCGCCAGTCGGACGAGACCGAGCTGGTTGGCCACCATTGTGCCGCCTGGACCGCGTTCCACGTACAGTCCGTCGAGGCCGAGCGGGGCGATGGCCCGCAACGTATTGTCCTCCATCCCTTCGCTCGCGATCAGGATGTGCCCCATACGCTCCGTGTCCACGGCCACCGACTCAGTCTTTTCCAGGCTGCTGATGACGAAATCGCAACCAGCCGCGGCAAGGGCTGCGGCGCCCTGCTCGTCAAGCGCCTCGCTCAGTACTCCCACCGTATGCTTCGCGTTGGCGAGCGACTCCAGGAAGGCGACGGCCGAACCAGCTTCCGCGCGAATGGCAACCGCATCAGCTCCCGCTTCGAGGGCCGCTTTCGCCTCCGCGCTACCAGTCGCGAGGGCGATCAGGACCATCGCGCGCGGCTGCTCACGCACCGCGGCGCCGAAACCGATGCTCGGCCCCTCCCGGCGCTGCAGCTTTTGCATCTTTTTTCGGAGTTGGCTCACATCTCACCTCTAGCTGTTGAAGGCTCCCCAGTTTGGCGCGGCCGTCGTGTTGGAATCGTTCGGTTGGCAGGGCATCGGGACCGGGCGGCCGCACGATTTTCGCCCGACGCTGTCCGAAGGCTCATTGTCACGGCTGTGGCAGGTAGGCGGCAACCTGAGCGTGAAGTGAGCGGGCGCGATAGAGTAGCACCCGCAAAGGGGGATCCCCTGACCAATCCGCGCACCAGCCTCGTACTCTATGAATTCGCCCGCCACCGCATCCAGTTCGCACATCTGTGCCGGGGACTCACAACTGACGAACTTGCCACCAATATTCCCGATTCCCACTGGTCGGTTAAGGACTACGTGGCCCACCTTTGCACGATCGACGGGCTGATCGTGCCGAACTTCAGCGCCATGGTGGGCCTGAAGGCTCCCAGGCCGGACGTACCAATCCCTCTTCCTTTCGACATCGATGATTGGAACGACGCGGCGATCATCGCGCGGCGGAAGGTTGGCATCGAGGAATTGCTGGCAGAGGCGAATACGCACCGCGGTCGCCTGGTTGCGGCGATCGAACGGCTTACGGACATCCAGCTGGACTCGACTATTCCATACGGCGGCGACCGTAAGTCCCTCGGACTCGCACCAACAAAGGTTCGCTTCGGAGGACTCCTCTGGGGAATCGCCATTCACGAACCGACACACACGCGCGACATCGTCCGCGCGTTGCCCGCCCTCGGCGCACGGGCCTGGGTGCGCGAGTGGCTCGGCAGCGTGAACGACTCAATGGTCCCCCAGGGAGTGAAGGAGCAACGAGTCTGAAGGAGGCGCCTGGGGTACGCTGGGGGCTCAATTCCACAGCGGAGCATGTATGAAGTCGTATTCCAGCCCCCCAGCCCTCTCGATTGATCCAAAGAAGAGGTACACGGCCACCATCGAAACAACCGCCGGCACGATGACCGCCGAGTTCTTCTCCGATGACGCCCCTAACACCGTTAACAACTTCGTCTTCCTCGCCCGGGATGGATACTACGAGGATGTCATTTTTCATCGCGTCATCTCCGGATTCATGATCCAGGGTGGTGATCCAACCGGTACTGGAAGCGGCGGCCCCGGCTACAAGTTCAAGGACGAACCGGTCAAAAAAAAGTACACCAGGGGCATCCTCGCCATGGCGAACGCTGGTCCCAATACGAACGGCAGCCAGTTCTTCATCATGCACGCGGACTATGGTTTGCCGCCGAGCTACACGATTTTCGGCCAGCTTACGAGCGGTGAGGACGTTCTCGACGCGATCGCGACCGCGCCCAAGGGTTCGCAGGATCGCCCCAAGGAGCCAGTCAAGATGACGAAGGTCACAATCAACGAGGCCTGAATGATCGCATCGGCGGCCGTAGCGTCGTATTGCGATGCGGTCGCGATCGTGTTGCGCTCAGTGCTTGGCGAGTCCCTGTCCGGGGTCTATTTGCACGGCTCCGGCGCGATGGGCGGATGGGAGGCGGAACTCAGCGATGTGGATCTCTTAGCCGTGGCAGACCGGCCGCCGACCGCCGGTGAGAAGCAGGCGGTTGCCTCGGCGTTGGCCAGCACTGCACTCCGAGCGCCCGGGGTAGGACTCGAATTCAGTCTGGTCTACAAACCCTCATTCGAGCCGTTGACGAGTAAGCCGCCGTTCGAATTGCACGTCACGACCGGGGACGCTTTTAAGGTCGTAGACGGAGCGCTGCATCCGGGCGATTCGGATCTGGTGATGCACTACGCTGTGTGCCGCGCGCGGGGCCTGGCGATCATCGGTCCAGGGCCCCGAACGATGTTGCCGGATGTGCCACGGCGGATGTTGCTGGTTGCTTCGCCGATGAAGTTGGTTGGGGGTTGAAGCACGCGCCGCTGCGGTATGCCGTGCTCAATGCCTGCCGCGCCTGGGCGTTCGCACGGGAGGGGCGGTTACTCTCGAAAGTTGAGGGCGGCAGTTGGGCAATAGAGTTCGGCGTCGAGGTGGAGACGGTACGAACTGCGTTGGCCGTTCAGCGAGGGGGAGTCGTGGCGATCGACCGTGTTGCTGCTGAAAGGCTGGTTGCACGGGTGCGCGGCGTACTCCTCGCTGAGTTGGGGGCCGCCGGGAAAGAGTCGGTCTGAAGTTGCTCTGCCGACAGCTTTCCCCGCGCCGATTACACTCGTGATATGCAACGGCTGAAGTTCTCCCTCGCGGCTGGAGTCCTCCTGATAGCGGGTCTCGTCGTTGCGCGCCCTCTGATGCCGGAGGCTCGTGCAGACGCGATCCAACCTGGCCTCGCCGAACAGCTGCGCTACGTCGGGCGTGACCCGCTTACGGGGTCGGCTGCGCCTGTGGACGACCGATTTATCGCTGAGGTGGAAAAGTCAATCGAGCGCTACGGAAAAGACGACGTGCAGCCCATTCCGCCGCCGCCGCTCGCGGGCAACCAGATCGCCTGGCTCAGCGTCCCCGCAATCGATGTGACGAGGGCTCCCGTCGCCCGCTTCGGGCTGGATGCGTTTGGCCGGCTTGAGGTGCCGCAAGATTCCCAACACGTGGGCTGGAACCCAGCGTATAACGCGTTGCCGGGAGAGGGCGGCTCGACTTTCTTCGCAGCCCACTTCGCATATGCCGGTCTCGCGGGCGTCTTCAATCGCATTTCGGCACTGCAGCCGGGAGACATGGTGGAGATCGGGCTTTCGGATGGCACCAGTTACAGCTACCGCGTGAGTTCCACCGTCGATTACAACCTCGCAGCCATCGACATGGGCGCAATTCTCCACGGCCGGGAAGGGCGCGAGAGCGTAACCCTGATGACTTGCAGTGGCCCACCAAACGCCGACGGCTACCCTCAGCGCACCGTGGTCCTGGCCGAACGAGTGGATTGAGGTCGCTTAACCGGCGAAGGCCTCGTTGACGCCATAGGCGTTCATTGCCGCTTCGAACTTCGCCACCTCGTGCGTCAGCACCAGGAGGTCGTGCTTGTTGCCGTCTCGATCCTTCACCTGGTCACGAAGAAGCGCTTCGGGACGGAAGCCGATGCCTTGGAAGGTGGCGATTGCACCTTTCTGATCGAGCGTCATCTGCGCAACGATCTTCTCGATACCCGACGCCAGGGCGATCGCGAAGGACTCCTGCGTGAGCACCCGGCCAAGGCCTTGGCCACGCATCTCTTCGGCCACCATCACCCGGAGTTCGGCGACGTGCGATGACCAACGAAGGTCGTTCCGGTGGATCGTGCCGTAACCGAGAATATTCGAATCAACCGTCGCCAACACTGTGCTAATCAGGTCCGACTCGATGTCGCGGATCCAGCTATCGACCGCCGCCGGCTGCGTGATGTCCCGGCGCAGGAAGAGCAGGTCGTGTTCGGGCAGCGCCCGCGCGAAGGAGAGCATCGCCTCCTTGTCGCTGTCACTCATGTAGCGGAAGGTGACGTCCCGTCTACCGATCTTTCGGGTCACCGGGTAGGCGCGTAAGCCCTCCATTTTCATACCGAACGCTCCGCAAGCCACGCATCTAGCTGTGGCCACAGACGATAAATGGCGTTTCCGCCAGCCACAAGGCTGACATGGCCACCCTTCATGATCAGATCCTGTTTGTCTTCGCTTCCCACTAATGCGAGGAGGTCTTTTGCGGCTTCGTAGGGGACTATGTGGTCGTGTTCTGCCATCACGTGCAAGAAGGGCACCGCGATCTTCCCG
>JBDUAL010000119.1:0-5686 GCA_040004685.1 Anaerolineaceae bacterium
TGCCGCGCATCCGGTTGATAAACTTGCCGATGTCGTTGTTCTCCCAGGCGACCAGGATTTGGCTCGCAATGCCGATGCTGCTGTACGTCCCGCAGATGATTCCCACCAGCAGCACGATGAGGAAGTTGCGGATGGTCACGCCGCCGATGAGAAGCATGGCCACTACCGTCAGCACCACAACGAACGAGGTATTGATCGAGCGGGCGAGCGTCTCCGTCATGCTCGCATTGACCGCTTCTTCGAACGGAATATACGGGTCGTTGGTGACCGTCTCGCGAATGCGATCGAAAACCACGATCGTATCGTGCACGGAGAAGCCGATGACCGTCAGCAGCGCGGTGATGAACGCCGTGTCCACTTCCGTTCCGTAGAACTCGCCGAGAATCGCGAACAGGCCCAGCACCAGCACAGCGTCGTGCATCACCGCCACAATCGCCGCCACGCCGTAGCGCCACGGGTTTGGCACCTGGCGAAAGACGATTGAGATGTATATCAGGATGGCTACGCAGGCTGCCAGGACGGCCAGCGTCGCATTGCGTGCGATTTCGCTCGAAACCGTGCTGGAGACGGTCGAGAAATCTTTCCGATTGAGTGCCCCAAACCTCTCGCGCAGACCAGCCTCGATCTGATCGATCTCGCCCGAAGGCACTGGGCCGGCAGCGTCTCCCAGGTTCGGTGCATTCTGTAGTTCCCGCGTCCGAACAACGTAGCACTGGCTGCAGCTGCTCCCGCTCTGGCCCTGGATTCGAGCCTCATCGTGGCCCAATTCCTTCATCCGCGTGCGCAGATCGTCCTGGCTGATGGTCTTTTCGGTGAATTCGAGCGTGAACGAAGAACCTGAGGTGAACTCAATCCCCGGCTGAAGGTGCCAGAGAATGAGCGCCCCGGAGGCGATCGCGAAGAGAATCGCTGAGACGAGGATGTACCACCAGCGCTTGCCTGCGAAGTCGAGCATTGTCTATTCCCCTCGCGCTTCCGCGGCCGCTCGCCGCGAACGGGGTGTTTCGTGCTTGATCTCCTCAGCGTTAAACAGCCAGTGGCTCTTCGCCAAGGGCGTCCCGAGAACCATCTTGAGGAACGTCCGCGTCAGCGTGATCGCCGAGAACATGCTGATACCCACGCCGATTGCCAGCGTGAGCGCGAAGCCTTTCACCAGCGATGCTCCGAACTGGTTCCCGAACCAATAGAGGATGAGGCAGGTAATGAGCGTCGAGACGTTTGAGTCGCGAATCGAGGTCCACGCCCGCCGGAAGCCGATATCGATGGCGGCGTTCAGTGTGCGTCCGCGCCGCAGTTCCTCCTTCATGCGTTCGAAGATGAGGATGTTCGCGTCGACGGCCATACCGATCGAGAGAACGAACGCAGCGATGCCTGAGAGCGTCAGGGTGATCGGCCACATCTTGAACACAGCGAGCGTCAGCGTTGTGTAAACCATCAACGCTGCCGAGGCGAGCACTCCCGGCAGCCGGTAGTAGAGGATCATGAAGAGCATGACGGCCAGCAGGCCAACCTGGCCGGCGTGAACCGAGGCCAGCACGGAGTCTTCGCCCAGCGTTGCGCTAACTTCGCTCGATTGGATGATTTTCAGCGGAATCGGCAATGCGCCGTTGTTGAGCAGGTCCGAAAGCTTGGTCGATTCGGCGAAACTTGCCTGTCCGGTGATTACGCCCTGCCCGGAAATAACCGAGATCACGTTCGCCTGCGAAACCACCTGGTCATCGAGCGTGATTACCAGTTGGTTCTGGGCGCTACCCTGCGGGAACTGCACCGCCCTCGACGTGATCTGGTCGAGCAGCTTCGATCCAGTGCCCGTCGTCTCAAAGCTAATCGCGTAGGTAGTGCCCTGCCGTGTGGGGAAGGTGTTGTTCTTCAGGTGCTGACCCGTCATCGGCACCGTCTGTTTCTGACCGTTGACGTCGATCACCCCCGTCGCATCGATCAGGTTGCCCTGTCCGTCGTACGTTTTGAACTTGAGCGCCGCTGTCTTTCCGACCTGTTGTTGGGCTTCCGCCAGCGTCACGCCCGGGATCTGAACCACAATGCGATTGCCACTTGCCTTCTGAACTTCAGCCTCGCTCACGCCAAGGGAGTTGACACGCCTTTCGACGACGTTCTTGGCACCATCGATGGCCTTGGCCAGGTCTCCGTCGTAGTTGGCTGGCGGGTCTGCTTCGAGCGCCAGATAGGCCCCGCCGCGCAGGTCCAGGCCGAGACGCATCGTCTCGCGCTCGTAGCTACCGATTTTGATGCCTTTGCCTTCGGGCCAGAAGTTGCCCGGGAGGTAGCGGTTTGGGTCGCTCGGCCAAACCGCTACGAGGGCGAACGCAGCGAGCGCCATGACGCAGAGGAAGAGGACGACGGTTTGTGTACTACGCACTTGGCTGAGAAACCTCGCCGGTTGTCCCGTCGGTGCGCGCGGGCATCGCATCGGGGGCCGGTTCCAGAGTGGTGAGACGCCGCGTGATTGCCTCCGCTATTGCGCGAACGCGAACCCCGGGCGCGATCTCGAGGATGTATTCGGTAGGCCCGTCCACCGGGCTGACAACGTCCTTCACTTCGCCGATAATGCCGCCGCTGGTCACTACCTCGTCCCCGACTCGCGTTTCGCGGACCGCCTTGCGCTGCATCTTCTGATTCTTCAGGACTGGCTGGAGCAGAATAAAGTAGAACGCCGCCACTGCGAGGACGGTGTAGAAGATGACGCTCCACATCACGGCCATAGATGGAATCTCCTGCTCGTTCGGCGGGGCGTTGTCATTCCTGTTCGGGAGGCAAACTGGCGAGGACTGAACGCGCCAGCGCCAGCGCCTGCTGCCTGTCCGAGATGGCCCCGCTGAATTGGGCTTGGCGAACCGATGTTAGGACAGCCCCTAGCAAGCGTCCACCAGAAAGCGCGAGTTCCGCAATTAGCTCGTCGCCGCTGACTAAAGGCGGTTCGCCTTCGTCACTGGCCGCCCACGCCCTCGCGACCACGTAATTGAGGAAGTTGCAGTGTCGCTGGAAGTTCTCGCGAGTGTACTGTGGTCCGCGCGTCGCCATCCCATCGCACAGATTGACCAGCATCAACGGGAGCACGTGGCCGTCAAGGTCGGCCACGAACTTCCTCACCGCCTTGTCGCTTGGCGGCCAGTTGATGATCAACTCGCGCGGCCGGAGGTGGTAGCGAATGAGTCGCGACACGAGCAGCGTCGCCTCGTCGCCAAGTCCGAGGGGCGGCAGCCGCGCGAGCATCAGCTCTGCGCCCCTCGGCCCGTGCCGCGGAAACCGCAGCCGCCCATCAATATGCACGGCGGTCGCTGGCTTGGCCACATCGTGGAGGAGACAGCCGAGGCGCGCGAGCGTCAGCAGCGGCTGCCCATCGATCTCCCGGTCGAACGTTCCCTCCACGTCCACCCATGCCAGCGCCTCTCGCAGTTCGGTGTTGTGCACGCCCGGGCTGAGGACGAGATCAAGTGCGCCGACCGCGGCGAAGTTGTGCTCGAGCACGTCGAAATGGTGCAGATCCGGCTGGCCGAATCCCCGTCCCGATTCGAGTTCGGGGAGCAACTGCGTGAGCTCGCCCGAATCGTCGAGTTTTCTAAGCTCAGGAAGGCAGGGCGTGGCCCGGAGGGCGGCGAAAAGCCCGGCGGCAGCGGTCATCTCCCCAGCTTACCGGGCTTGCGCGCGCACCACCGCGCGCTTCCCTTAGTGATGCCCAGCGGCTACCGCGGCGACTGCAGCTACCTGCGCCCGGGGGTGTGCCTTGTCGTACTCGATGCGCTTCTGGCTGTCCGTGAGGTGGGTGTAGATCTGTGTGGTGGAAATGCTGGCATGGCCCAACGCGTCCTGAACATTACGCAATGGCATACCTCCCGAAAGCATGTGGGTTGCGAACGTGTGGCGCAGCGTGTGCGGGGTGATCGTCTTATCGAGCTTCGCTTCGCGAGCGTAGTTCTTGAGGATCAGCCAGAACCCCTGGCGTGTCAGCCGTTCTCCGCGTCGGTTGACGAACAGCGCCGACTCGCGGCGATTGCGGACCAGCCGCGGACGGACGTGAAAGATGTACTGCCTTAGTTCATCCACTGGCCGCTGGTGCAGGGGAAGCACACGCTCCCTCTCACCCTTGCCCATGCAGCGAACAGTGACCGGATCGCTCTCCAGGGCAATGTCGCTAATATCGAGCGATACGAGCTCCGTCACGCGCAGGCCGGTGGCGTAAAGCAGTTCTAGCATCGCTTTGTCGCGCCGAGCCTCGGGGGTGTTGCGTTTTCCGGGCTGCTCCAACAGCTCGTCCACCTCGGCCACACTCAGCGCCCGAGGCAGCGACTTGCCGACCTGTGGAGATTTCAGCTGTTCGGTGGGGTCGCTGTCGACTACCGATTCGGCAGAAAGGAACCCGAAGAACGATTTCACGGCCGCCACTTTTCGGGCGACCGTGGCGTCCTTGTACTCGCTGTTACGCAGGTGTTCGACGTATCGAACCAGCGTGTCCGAGTTGATCGCCTGGAGATTCGGGACCGCCGTACCGCTCCCGCCCGAGACAAACTTGAGGAACTGCGCCAGGTCGTTCCGGTAGGCCGCGATGGTATTGTTGGATGCGTTCTTCTCAACGGCGAGGAAGTTTAGGAACTGGGCGATCGGATCATCCATGCGGCGGGTACCTCGGTAAGAATGGGTGAGTGGTGGGGCTGGTCGAAGGGCGCAATCATAGGGGCGTCTCTCAACGGCTGTCCACAGAAAACAGCCCCAAGTTGTGTGAAGATCGCGCCTGCCACGGAATTGCGAAACCGAATATCCGCAGTGCCGCCTGTCTCCCGCGCGCCCCAAGGCTCTGGCGTCTTGAGGATACATAATCAGCAACAGTGCACTCCTTCGCAGCTACGCGACACCCCCTCAAGCAGTGCGCTAGTTGTAGTTCCCAAAGAAGGTTTCTGACGGGCGGGGCCCGTCCGCCTTGTTGCAACAAAAGCACCTCGATCCCCCGCTCCGATGATGGTCCCGACGCCGCCCGCCGTTGCCTGCCGAAAGCCAAAGGTGCGCTTGAGTGTCGGCGCAGCAACGTTCGCACGGTCCTATTCGTTGCTCATCCGCACTATTCTGCCAGAACGCACTTCCCCCAAATGCGTCCGAGTGGCCCAAATAGTGTCCCCTCGCGGCCAAGCACTTGGTTGGGCGGCTGGTACCATGCGCTGAAGTAAAGCATCGGGGTGAAGCATGATCGGGTTCGACCTTTCCGAAGAAGAGAAGATGGTCCAGCAGGTTGCGCACGAGTTTGCGAAGAAAGAGATTCGCCCCGTCGCCGCCTACTACGATGAACGCGAAGAGACGCCGTACGACGTGATCAAGAAGGCGGCGGCAATCGGCTTCGGTATTTCTCGCCAAGGGGGCCTCGCCGAGGGCGCGGGGTCGGCCCTACTCCCCTGCATCATGGCGGAAGAACTCTCCTGGGGATGTGCCGGCATCGCCCTCGCCATCAACTCATCGGGCCTCGCCGCGGCGGCCATCATGGCCACCGGCTCCCCCGAACAGCGCGCCCACTGGCTCCCCCAGATCGCCTCTGACGGGAACGAAGTACACCTTGGCGCAATGTGCCTGACCGAACCCGACGCCGGCTCTGACGTTGCCAACATTCAAACCATGGCGGTTCGCGATGGCGACGACTACATCCTCAACGGCGAGAAGCAGTTCATCACCAACGGCGGCATCG
>JBDUAL010000120.1:0-5648 GCA_040004685.1 Anaerolineaceae bacterium
GCGAGGTGCTGCTCGACACCGGCGAGATCGACCAGGGCCAGCGCGATGTTCCCCGCAGCAGGCTCGGGGTCTCCACCTGCGGCATGCTCGTTCGACGTTCGGTGTGGTCAGCGCTGCACGGGCTGGACCCCGGGCCCGTACGCCTGGCGCTTGAGGCCGCCGACTGCGGCCCGATCGCGGCAGGTATCGATGACTGGCTGAAGACACTTGACGCTGACGTGGGAGAGCCCGGGATGGAAGGTTTGCGGCCCGCGCACGAGTGGCTTGCATCCCACCGGCCTCATCGCAGTGGGAGGCCGGTCATCTGTCATCTCGATTTCCACCCGCTGAACGTGCTCGTCGAAGCTGGCGTTGTCACGGGTGTCATCGATTGGGCGAACATGAGCTTTGGCGACGCGGAGGCCGATGTTGGCGTGACGCGAGTCATCCTCGGGCTGGCGCCGTTCGAGGCGCCGCGGTGGTTGAAACCGGTGGCCCAGCAGGGGCGGCGACTGATCGCCTGGCGGTACACCCGCGCGTATCGAAGGCTTCGGCCACTCTCCGCGGAGGCGGTTCGTTACTACGAAGCGTTGCGTTGTTTCGAAGCGATGAGCCACCTTTCGCGCATTCGGCTCGCCGAACGAAACGGCGCGCCCGTAACCTCCAGCGGCTACGCCTGGTCCGACCGAGCGACCGTACGGCGGCTGACGAGCCATTTCGCGAAGGTCACGGGAGTAGAGCTTGGAGTGGTGGCGTAGCGGCCGGGATCGCGCCCTAGCTACTTCGTGGGTCGTGGAAGCCGCGCCGCGCGTGGCGGCCGAACAGGAATACGAGGTGACCGAAGACGTACGGGGCGTTTAAGGGGTCCTGGCGCAGCGCCCCGCCGAGCAGCTTCAGGCCGTACCACCAATGCTTGAGCTTGGCCGGCTGCAGTGAATCGAAACCGCGCACGCGGGCGTTGCTCATCGCTCGCCGTCGGCGACGCAGGTAGAAGTCCGGCAGTTCGTTCTCGCGGTAGATCCGGTCGATCACCTCTACCTTCATTGGGATGATGATCTCGGGCGCGCTGCCCATGTTGTCTTTGTAGACGCGGCTATCTGCGAGGACATTGGGGATCGCGGCGAAGCGCCCTCTGGCGAGGCCGATCCGCAGCCAATAGTCCTGGTCATGGAGGCATCGATCGCGTAGCGGGCCGACGCGGTCCACGATCGCACGGCGCAAGAACGAGGCCGGCTGATCGATGATGTGGTCACAGTAGAGGAGTGAGCGACCGAAGCTCCACGGGCGAGACTTCAGGCGCCAGATCTCGCGCCCGGTGCGGTTGATGAAGCGGGAACTGCCATACACAACGTCGACGGTGGGGTGGGCCTGGAGGTAGTCCATCGCGGCAGTTGCCGCCCCCGGTCGCCAGCGGTCGTCCGCGTTCAGCCAGGCAACGAACTCGCCTCCGGCGATCGCCCAGCCTTTGTTAATGGCGTCGGCCGGTCCGGAATCAGGCTCGGAGCGCCATCGGATGCGCCCACCAAAGGATTCGAGGATCGCGACTGTGCCATCCCTGGAACCACCGTCCATGACGATGCATTCGATGTTGGCGTAGTCCTGCGTGAGTATGCTCTCCAGCGTTTCGCGGAGGAAATCGGCGCGGTTCCGGCAAGGCACGACGACTGATAGCAGTGGAGAGCTGGCGTCCTCAGGCACGTGTATTCGTCCTAACGCGTGGCCAGAAGGCCACTAAGTTCCGCCGCAACCTGCTCGCGGTTGTGGGTCTGGCAGTACCACTCGAAGGTGCGCGCCAGGCCGTCTTCAAACCGCACCACGGGAGTCCAGCCAAGAAGGCGCCGAGCGAGTGTGTTGTTCGAGACGCGGTTGAGGGGTCCGGTGGGGCGATCGGGTTGGAGGAGAATTCGCGGCGAGTAGCCAGCCAGCCGGGTGACGGAGTTGACAGCGTCAAGGACGCGGATGCGCTCCATTGTTCCCAGGTTGATGGCGGTGGCGTCATCAATGCGCTCCGCCGCACGGATAGTGCCTTCGACGATGTCGTCGACGTGCGTCCAGTTCCGCACCTGCTCACCGTCTCCCCACACTTCAAACGGATCCTGGCCGATGAAGGCCCGGGCGATCATCGCCATCACGGCGTGGTTTTCGCGGCCGCGCTCGCCGTAGACCGTGAAGTAGCGGCAGGAGGCCGAGGGCAGCCCATGCTGCTGGTAGAGCGCCCGCAGAGTCATCTCTCCCATCAGTTTCGCCCAACCGTAGAGATTGTCCGCATCGAACGGCGGGCCGACGGCTGATTCGTCCAGGTAGAGGAGTTCGCTGCTATCGGTCTGGCGGAAGTTGGGGTAGACGCACCCGGAGGACGCGTACACCACCTTCTCAACCCCTGCCGCGAGGGAGCGCATAAAGACCGTATTGTCGAGCGCGAAATTGGTAGCACAGGCGACCTGCTGGAGGTCGACGTAGCCGCGACCGCCATGGTCCGCGGCGAGATGGAAAACGATGCTCATGTCCTTGACTGCTTCAGTGGCGAACACGGGATCGCGGAGGTCGCCCGTCAAGATGGTGACGGATTTCGAAGCGCTGCTCAGGTTGCCCAGACTGCCGCTGGTGAAGTCATCGGCAATCCGCACCTTCGCACCGCGCAACACGAGCGCGTCCACGAGGTGGGAGCCGATAAACGACGCCCCGCCGGTGACCAGTACGGGCCGATCCGTCCACGAGAATGGCATGTGCCGAGTGTAGGCGCTGCGCTTCCACCGATCGACGGGCGCAACACTCTTCGTCGCCGCTCAGCGGAAAGGGAGGAAGCGGCCTTCTGCGTCACGGGGGAAGGGGCGAACTTCCCTGATGGCGTCCAGGTTCAGGGGGCCATAGATGTGCGGATACGCGAGCGCGTTAGGCTGGACTTCCCACCGCACTTCCGCGGCGATCTTCGCAGGATCAAGCACGAGAACCAGCCATTCGCCAGGCTCTCGCCGATAGTGGGCTTCCGCAACCTCCAACAGATTGCGCTCGCCCGCAGTGCAATGGATGAAGCCCTCCGTTGCCAGGCTGTTCGATTCCAGCGTTGCGCCGAGGCGCGCTGACTCCCAGTGAGCTGCAGTTACCATGTGGTAGATCTCAGCCACGGCGGTTACCCATCGATGTCTGACCGGCGGTGGTGGCGGCGGCCGAGAGTGCCGGCGCTGAACGGGATTTTCACGATGTTTACCTGGCGACGGCGCGCAAGCAGCGTTGTCAACCTGCCGAGGCTCTGGTTGACCAGCGGACGGTGGTACCAGTGCCGCACTTCGAGTGACGGGACCATCACGGTGACCTCGTGAGGGGAGTCCTTCAGTCGGTCGTTTACGTACGAAGCGATCGGATCGGCGACGGTGCGGAATGGAGAATCAATAACCACAAGTCGAACGTTTGGGAACTGTCTGTCCCAGCGTTCGGCGACGGTTGAACGCGCGTCAGGGTCAACCATCACGTGGACGGCGGTGACATCGTGGGAGCGTTCGCAGGCTGCGCCCAGGGCCATCACGGTGGCAAGGTTGATCTCTTCGACGGGCACAACGACGGGAATCATCGAGCGCCCGCTCGGCCGCAGGTCAAGGACCGCGTCCGGTGCGACGTGGAGCGCGCGCTGGAGCTTCTGGTAGAACCCACCGATTCGAAACAGCCAGAACGTGATGACCGGAATGAGGACGACAACCATCCAACCGCCTTCCTTGAACTTGGTCACGAGGATGATCAGGAAGACGAATCCGGTAACCACGCCGCCGAAGCCGTTGATGATCGCCGATTTCTTCCAGCCGGGGCCGCGGAGAGTCGACCAGCGCTTCACCATCGCTACCTGAGCGAGTGTGAAGCAGAGGAAGACGCCGAGCGCATAAAGCGGGATGAGCCTCGTGGTGGTGGCATTGAAGACGACGAGGAGGAGGATCGCGAACCCCGTGAGGGCGATAATCCCGTAGCTAAAGACAAGCCGGTTGCCGCGCTGATGGAAGATGCGGGGCAGGTAGCCATCGCGAGCGAGGATAGCGCTAAGGAGTGGGAAGCCGTTGTAAGCCGTGTTCGCCGCCAGGAAGAGAATCCCGGCTGTAAAGCCCTGCAGTAAGTAGTAGAAGATGTTGCGTCCAAAGACGTGCTCGCCAACCTGCGACATCACGGTTTCGCGGTCACCGTGGACGTAGACGATGCCGTAGTGGCGGGCGAGCAGGGTTGTGCCGAGGAAGAGGAAGCCGAGAAGCAAGCCCATCGCCGCCATCGTCTTGATTGCATTCAGCCACTCCGGCCGCTTGAACGAAGAGACCCCGTTGGAGATCGCTTCCACACCCGTGAGCGCTGCGCAGCCCGCGGAGAACGCGCGAAGGACAAGGAACCACATCAACGGGTCGCCTTCAGCCACCGGGTTCTGCGATGGATGGCCGACGGCGAGGACGTTCGGGCTATCGCCAAAGACCACCTTGATCATGCCGATGATAATCGTTGCCGAGAGGAGGAAGACGAATCCGTACGTTGGGATTGAGAAGATCGTGCCGGATTCGCGCACACCTCTCAGGTTGCCCAGGGCAATCAACACCACAAGCGCAACTGCCAGCGGAACCGCGTAAGGATGGACGCCCGGCGCGGCGGAGACGATCGCTTCCACGCAGGCGGCAATACTCACCGCGACGGTCATGGTGTAATCGATCAGCAGCGAGGCTCCCGCGACCAGTCCCGGCCAGCGCCCGAGGTTCTCATGGGCTACCGTGTAGGCGCCGCCGCCTGCCGGGTAAGCTCGGATGAGCTGGCTGTACGAGACGATGACGATGCCGAGCAGGGCGACAATCGCGGTCGCGATCGGCAGGCTGTACCCCAGCGTACCCGTGCCCGCGATGACGAGGATGAGGATGATCTCCTGCGTGGCGTAGGCCGTAGAGGAAAGCGCGTCGGAGGAAAAGATCGCCAGTGCGACTTTCTTGGAAAGCCGCTCGCCTTCGAGCCGGGTGCTCGACATGGTTGAGCCAATGACCCGATCCTCAACCCCGCGGAGGCGGCCAAGCCAGCCGGAGCGGCGCTGGGCGTACTCTGTGGCCTCGAAGTGGCCGCGCTCCCCCTCCACGATTTCGGCGTGAGGCAGCTCAACCCGGTAGCGCGTGACACGGCCGCGTTTATCTTTGCCTGGGGTGAAGTGTGGCCCTGAACCTTGATCCGGCACGCCGGTTAGCCTAAACCGCTGTCACTTACGGGTCACGCGGCGCCTCTCTCAGAGGCGCTCGTTTACGCTTCGGATCGCGGGGTGGGAAAACCCTAGCCTTTTGAGGAGCGGCGTCCTCGCCGCCCGCGGCTACCCGGACTGAACGGGAAATAGACCACGTTGACCTGGCGCCGCCTTTCCAAGAGGTGCGTCAGCCGCTTGAGACTCTGGTTGACCAGGGGGTGTTGATACCAGTGCCGGACTTCCAGTAGTGGCACAATCACGGTCACCTCGTAAGGCGCCCGGCGGAGACGGTCATTTACGTACGCGGCGATCGGGTCGGCGACGGTGCGGTAGGGGGAATCGATAATTACGAGCGGTACAGCGGGGAACTGTCGGGCCCAACGCTCCTCTACGTCCGCGGGCTCATCCGGGTCCACGAGCACGTGCACCCCGACAACATCGCGAGAGCGTTCGCAGGCTGCACCAAGGGCCATCAAAGTCGCCA
>JBDUAL010000121.1:0-5598 GCA_040004685.1 Anaerolineaceae bacterium
CCTTCGCCAACAAGATCGGCTACCCGGTCATGGTCAAGGCGGCCGCCGGCGGCGGTGGCCGCGGCATCCGCCGGATCGAGAGTGAAGAACAGTTCCGGGAGTCCGCCGCCCGCGCGATGCAGGAAGCACAAGCGGCCTTCGGGAATTCGGCGATCTACGTCGAGAAGAACCTTCAGCGTGTCCGCCATATCGAGATCCAGATCATCGGCGACAAGTTTGGAAACATTGTCCCCATCGGTGAGCGGGAGTGTTCGATACAGCGGCGCCATCAGAAGCTTATCGAAGAGTGTCCCAGCGTGGCGGTCACGCCCGACCTTCGTCGAAGTCTCAGCCGCGCAGCCGTGAAGATCGCGCGCGCGGCCAACTACCATAACGTGGGAACCGTCGAGTTCCTCCTCACCCCTGAGGGCGACTACTACTTCCTCGAGATGAACACCCGCCTCCAGGTGGAGCACCCGGTAACGGAACTGACGACGGGAACGGACCTGGTCAAGGATCAGATTCTCGTTGCGGCCGGGCAGGAACTCCCGTATGACGACGGCGAACTGCTCACGCGTGGCTGGGCGATCGAGTGCCGAATCGTTGCGGAGGACCCGTTCAACAATTTTCTGCCGTCTGTTGGCCGCGTCGTCCTCGCTCGCGAACCCGCTGGGCCCGGAATCCGGGTCGAAAGCGCGCTCTACGACGGTGTCGAAGTAACGCCGTACTACGATTCGTTGCTGGCTAAAGTGACCGCCTGGGGCCGCAACCGCGAGGGCGCCCGCACGCGCTTGCGCCGCGCGCTCTCCGAGTTCCGAATCGTTGGGGTTGCAACGAACATTCCGTACATTCGTGAGATCCTTGACCTCCCCGATTTCATTGAAGGCAGGATCGACACAGAGTTTCTCGACCGCCACGAGATGGCCGCAGCCGACCCTGTCGAAGAGTTGCAAGAGATGGCGGAGATTGCCGCGCTCCTACTTGTCACCAGTGGCGAGATGGCGGGACGGCCGGCCAACGGTGCACTTGTTCCGGCGCTGAAGGCGGTGGGTCAGACGAGTTCCACGTGGCGAAGCCAGATGACTGGCTCCGGTGTGGGAAGGGGGATGGGGCGGTGGACGAAAAATATCTGATCAGTGACGAAGAGGTTGACATCAGTTTCGAGATCCGCCGCGATGACGGTCGCGTCGAAGTTCGCCGCGCCGGCGCCGCCTCGTGGAAGACCGTTCAGTTGGAAAAAGTTGGCGACTCGGGGCTCTACCTGTTGATGGTGGACAACCGCCCCACGGAGCTCTATCTCGAACGGCGCCGGGGAGGCGCGATCGTCACCATCGGGCGCCACATCTGGGACTACGACGTCGAACGTTGGAGGCCATCCTCCGGGGCGCGCAAGGCAGACACCGGCACCATCGGAACGAAGCGCCTTCTGGCTCCCATGACGGGATCGATCGTGGAAGTTCGTTGTACCCCGGGGGAGAGCGTGGTCACCGGCCAGGTGCTCCTCATAATCGAGTCGATGAAAATGAACAACGAGCTTCGTTCTGCGGCTGACGGAGTGGTCGAGAGCGTTCCTGTTGCCCCCGGGCAAAGGGTGAGCGCGGGTACGTTGCTGGTAGCGATCCAACTTGAGAATAGTCCGACATAACGACAATTCTCCTTCGCCGCTGCTTGCCCGCCCGATCATCCTACCGTACGGTTAGGAATGGCTGTGCTAGACGGGGAGCTAGCGGTGTCCTGTACCCGCAATCCGCTATAGCGGGGTTGAATTCCTGCTCGAGGGCTGGTTCGTTGGGGACTGTCCTTGCTAAGCGGCGTTGACGATCTGGTCCTGCGCGGCGGAGTGCCACGAACCTGGTCAGGTCCGGAAGGAAGCAGCCATAAGTGGAATGCTTCGGGTGCCGTGGGTCAACCGGATCAGAGTTAGCTGGCAAAGGACAAGCCCGGTGGGCAGTTCGACAGCAGGTGCACGGCCGCAATGAATTCGACGACGCGATTAGCGGGCGGTCCACTTTGGACTGGCCGCTCATCGCGGGCTACCATCGAACTTGTGCCCCGTCCCCGTAACGCGCATCTTCCTGGCCCACGCCCGCGAAAGGCGCTTGGGCAGCACTTCCTCCGCGACAGCGGCGTACTCGCAGACATTGTGCGTGCCGTACGGGTTCCTGTGGGCGGCGTGACCGTGGAAGTTGGCGCGGGCACCGGGCAACTCACCGCAGCGCTCCTCGAAGCGGGTCAATCAGTGACGGCGCTGGAAGTGGAGGAGCGATTGATCCCCCATCTGGCCAGCCGCTTTCGCGGCGTGGGAGCGTTTCGCCTGGTCGTCGCTGACGCCCGGGACGTTGATTACGCGGACATTGTGCCCGCGGGGACGCCGTTTGCAGTCGTCGGCAACCTGCCCTATTTCGCCGCCAACCCGATCATTCGTCACTTCCTGGAGGGCACCCCCAAGCCCACCGAAGCCGTGGTTATGGTCCAACGGGAGGTCGCCCGGGAACTGGCTGCGAAGTCGGGGCAGGCGTCACTTTTGACGATTTCCGTCCAGGTCTACGCCGCCGCCGAGCTGCTCTTCGATGTGCCACCAATCGCGTTTGACCCGCCACCGTCGGTCTACTCCTCGGTGGTCCGGCTGACGCTGCACACCCAGCCACGTGTGCCGTCCGAAGACCTCGAGGCGTTTTTCTCGCTCGTTTCGAAGACCTTTCGCAACCCTCGCAAACAGATTCATAACGCGCTCTCGCGAGAATCAGGTCTCACTGCCGAGCAAGCGAGCGACGCGCTTGGTGCAGCGGGAGTGGACCCGATGCGGCGCGCGGAAACCCTCTCCATCGACGAGTGGCTCGGTTTGCTCGCCTCTACCCGAAAGGTTCTTGCCGGTGCCTGAGGCTTTGGTTCGCCGTGCGCCCGCCAAGGCGAACCTCGTCTTGGAGGTGCTGGCTAAGCGCGACGACGGCTACCACGAAGTCGACACGGTGTTGCAAGAACTGGAACTTGCGGATGAAGTGCGGGTGACACTCGGCAGCCGGAGCGGCGTGACCGTCGAGGGACCGTTCGCGGCGGGCGTACCGCTGGATGGGGCCAATCTGGCGGTGAAGGCGGCGGTCTTGCTCGCCGAACGCTGCGGTCGCTCGGCCGCGCACGTAGCGATCCATCTGGTCAAGCAGATCCCCGCCGCGGGCGGACTGGGAGGCGGCGCCTCCGACGCAGCAGCGGTGCTCAAGCTTTTGCAGACGCCTTGGGGTGCTTCAGACGCCGACCTGCTGTCGGTGGCTAACGCCATCGGCAGCGACGAGGCGTTCTTCCTGAAAGGCGGGACGGCTCGCGCGCAAGGACGCGGCGAACGAGTGCAGACGCTGCCCGGGTTAGCGCGCCACGGAATTGTCCTCTTCGTGCCGCCGACTACCATCGAGCGCAAGACGGCCCGAATGTTTGCAGCGCTCGATTTTCAGCCCCTGAATGACGGTGGAGTCACGGGCGCGTTCGCGCGACGAGAGGATGGGCCGTTCACGAGCAGCGACGTCCACAACACATTCGAACGGGTTGCGTTTGACGTTTTCGTCGGATTGCACGGCACCTGGGTGGACCTCGAGACTCGCATCGGAGATGCCGTGCACCTCTGCGGGGCCGGGCCAACCCTGTTCTGGATTGGCTCTTTCGGTGAAGTCCAAAGGGTGGCAGCAGCGGCGAGCGGGGCGCTCTGTGCGGTTATCTCCACCGCCACCGCGAGCCCTCACTGAGCGCGGTACTTGGCGGCTGGGCAGCCGGTTACGCGATGGGTATCGCCTCGACTCTCGCTCTCATGTTCCTCGCGACGCGTGTACGTGGCGCAAGCCTCGTCGAACGCTGGGTTGCCCGGGACGTACCCGGTGTGCTCCTCGCCATCCCGCTCTTCATGATCGCCGGACTCGGGTGGTCGTTCCTCGGACTACTGTTAGGGTCGTTCTACGAAGTCGGTGGCTTTGGCGGCAAACCCGGGTTCGCGGGCGCGCCGAGCGGGGTCTTCGTCCTCATCATCGTCGCCTTCGCATGGCTTCCACTCCCTCCGCTGTTGATGTTTGCGCGACGCTACTGGTGGCTTTGGTTCGGCCTGGCGATCGCGTTCGTGGGCCTGTTTGGCTGGGTGATGCCGCTCCTCGCCGACCGATGATATACTCCCAAAGTTCGTGAAACTCGGAACAATAAACAATGAGGTGCGCCATGCCAGGCACGATTATTGACATGCACCTCCACACGACGAAGGGCGCATCGGATTCGATGCTCAACCCCGACGACCTGATTGAAGAGGCTCGTCGAGTCGGCCTCACGGGCGTGAACATCACCGAACATGACCGGATGTGGGAGTCCTGGGATCTCGCCCCATTCCGCAAGAAGCATGAGGGCGTCTTCGTCTCCAACGGAATGGAGGTGTCAACCGACATGGGCCACATCCTCGCGATCGGGTTGAAAGGCTACGAGAGCGGCATCCGCCGGCTTGAGAAGCTCCGGCAGGTAGCCGATGACCAGGGCGCCTTCCTCGTCGTTGCGCACGCCTTTCGACATTTTTTCGACCCGGTGCATTTCAAGCGAGAAGGCAAGGAGCCATTCAACCTTAGCCCCGAACAAGCTGCCAAACTGCCGGTGTTCCAGCTAGTCCACGGGATCGAAGTACTGAACGGCTGCAACACTCCTCGCGAGAATTACTTTGCGCTCCAGGTAGCAAAAATCCTTGGAAAACCTGGCACCGGCGGTTCGGATGCGCATTCCACGCAGGGCATCGGCTACTTCACAGCCGTTTTTGAGGAAGAGCTTGAAAGCCCGGTGCAGATGGTGGAGCAGATGCACCGGGGGCGGTTCTTCCCTGGCCGCGGCCTGGCCGAGGGCAAACTCAACAATTTCTGGGAAACCGCCGAACCAATCGCCTTCTACGAATGACCACGAGTACTAACCAGCTCCGGTGGCTCGCCTCGCCCACGAGTGACCGTCAGGCGAGGAAGTGGCGAACTCTGTGACCGAATCGTCGTCGTTCGGACGTCATTGGTTGCTCATAGCCGCCATGATTTTGGCATGCCTCCCCGGCATCGCCCTCCGCGTGGCGGGCGTTCACCCGCCCCCGGTGCCCGCAGCGATGATCTTCGGAGTGGCCATCCTGGCAGCGGCGTTCCTGCTAAGTTGGGGCGCCGAGACATCGGAGATGGACATCTCCCAGGGCCTGGCACTGGCAATCATCGCCATAATCGCCGTTCTTCCCGAATACGCTGTCGACTTCGTCCTCGCGTGGAAAGCGGGCGCCGACCCGGCCCAGGCCGAAAAAGGCCTCGCCATCGCGAACATGACCGGCGGGAACAGGCTACTCATCGGCGTTGGCTGGCCGATCGTCTTCGCGCTCTTCTTCTTTCGCACGCGACTCAAAGAATTGGTCGTTGACCGGCAACGCAGCCTCGAGATGGTGTTCCTCAGCGTCGCCACGCTGTACGTCATCCTCATCCCATTGCGCCACACCGTGACGATTATCGACACCATCGTCCTGGTCACGATGTTCGTTCTCTATCTCTATTTCAGTTCGAAGGTAGAATCCGAAGAGCTTGAACTTGTAGGTCCGGCGCGCGCCATGGGCTCGCTGAAAGACAAGCGTCGCAGGATCGT
>JBDUAL010000122.1:0-5584 GCA_040004685.1 Anaerolineaceae bacterium
ATGACCGTGCCCGCGAACGCCGTTGCTCACTATGCGCGTCAAAAGCTACACCTCGCGATCCGGGACGAAGACTTGGACCGGGCGCTTAAAGCCGCCATGCCGGCCCACGAACCGGGCAAGACCGAGAACTCGCCACGCATCGACGCGATCATCGGCTCCGCCTTCACATGGCTTGGATGGACGGTTGGGACGGACGATGTGGACTCCTGCAGCCGGCTTTTCTTCCGCGAGGCGACCGCCCACCTCACGGTTTACGACGATGCACGGGCGCTCCTCTCGTCGTTGAAGTTTCGCGGATACCGTGTGGGCGTAATCACAAACGCGATCTTTCCCGGCCACCTGTTCCAACCGCTGGTGAACGAGCTGGGGCTTTCGGGGTACGTCGATGCCTTCGTCTCATCTGCGGACCTCGGCGTAGCGAAACCCAACCCTGGAATTTTCCTGCACACGATGAAGGCCATAGGTTGCGAGGCCCATGAAACGCTCTTCGTCGGAGACCGGTTGGAGACGGACATCGCAGGCGCTCGCGCGGCTGGAATGCGCGCGGTGCTGATCCGGCGGGGCGCGCGTCCGCGTGACGCCTCTGGCTACCTGGTGATCGAACACCTTTCGGCACTGAACGACCTGCTCGGCGAAAACCCGGTTTAGGTAGGACGACTTACGTGGCGAGGACGATTTGAGGCTTCGAAGTTAGTCTTCGCCTCAGCGTTACGCCGCACTGAGCGCGTGTTCGGTATCATCCACTGTGATGCTTCGTCGCCGGCCCCTTCCCATAGTCTCCCGCAGGGCCGCAGCGCTCTTTGGCCTGTTGCTGGCGCTTTCGACGGTGCTACTGGTTGTGCCCGTGCCTTCGTTCAACCGGGGGCTGAAGGAAGGGGACATCGCCTCACGGACGCTGGACGCGGCGCGCGATAGCCAGTTCGAATCGGCAGGGCTCACTGAGGCGGTACGGAAGCAGGAGGCAGACCGCGTTCCAGATCAGGGGCTGCCACTTGACCCCGCCCAGCGGCAGCTGCAGGTCGACCGCATCGGACGTTTCCTGGACCAGGTCCGCATAATCGCCGTCCGAAGCGATTCGAAACAGGCGAAGCTCGATCTGCTCACGCAGGTGCAGACGGCGGCGCCGATGCTCAATTCGGGACGGCTTTCGCTGCTCGAACTAGATCGCCCTGGCTTCGAAGCGTTCGCCGTTCGCGCAACGAAAGCGATGATGGAGATCCACAGCCGACCGTTGCAGCAGGTGGACATCACGCCGCGGATCGATGAGTACCTGACCGCGCTGGGAGGCTCAATAACCGCGGACGAAAAGACCACGTTGCGCGCCACGCTTACAGCGTTCGTCACGCCAACCTTCCAGGTGGACACGGCTGCGACAGAGCAGAAGCGGGCCGAGGCGCGGGCCCACGTTTCGCCGCAGGTGGTGAGCTACACTCGCGGCCAGGTGATCGTGAATGAAGGCCAGCGGATCAAGGCGGAGGACATCGAGGCGTTGAAGGCGACGGGCGTGATCGATGATACGTTCGACCCGTTCGCCATCGCCGGGGGCGCCGCGGCGGCGCTCGGGCTCGGCGCGCTCATCGCGGCTTACGCCTACCTGATGCAACCGTTCCAGGCGCCCCATCGCCGCCGAATGGTCCTGGTCGGAGTCTCGATTGCCGCGGTACTGGTTGGGGCACGAGTTGTACTACCGCTCGTGACGCCGGACGCGGACCAGCACTATTTCGCGTTCGCGCTGCCGGTGGCGGCGGCGGCGATCATCTGCGCGGCGTTCGCAGACGTTTCGCTTGCGGCGGTGGTGGCGGTTGGGGCAGGGCTGTTCGCGGTCTTCATAGGGGCGGCCGCCCCGCAGCTGGCCGGGGCGTCGTTCGTCGGTTCGCTGGAATCGCTCGAGTTGGGGATGGCGTACATCGCCGGTGGGCTGGTGGGCGCGGCCATCGTCCACCGTGCGGACCGCCTTGGGAGATACGCGCTGGCCTCGGTTGGGGTGACTTTGGCAACGGCGGCGGTGCTCCTGATTTTCTGGCTCATCGGCACACCGCGGGCGAATACCAGCCTTGGTTGGATCGCGCTCGCCTCAGGATTGAACGGTCTCGCATCGGCAGTGATTGCGATCGGGGCGTTCGTCATCCTCTCGCTCGCACTCGGGATAACGACTCGCATCCAGCTCATGGAGCTCGCCCAGTCCGACCACCCGCTGCTGCGACGTCTGCAGGACGAAGCGCCCGGCACCTATCACCACAGTATGTTGGTCGGGGCATTGGCCGAGCGAGCAGCCTCGGCGATCGGCGCCGATGCGCTCATCGTCCGGGCCGGTGCTTATTACCACGATATCGGGAAGCTGGCTCAGCCATCGTACTACGTAGAAAACACGCTGGACGGGGCGGCAAGCCCGCATGACGCAATGGAGCCGACCGCGAGCGCCGCGGTCATACGCGACCATGTCACGAACGGCATCGAGATCGCGCGGCGAAACCGTATCCCCGCCGCGGTGCGCGATTTCATCCCTCAGCACCACGGCACGCGGCTGGTGACGTACTTCTATCGGCGCGCCAACGAAGTTGGCGGCGCAGCCGTCGACCCAGTTCCGTTTCGCTATCCGGGGCCACGACCGCAGACCAAAGAGACGGCTGTTGTGATGCTCGCCGATTCCTGTGAGGCGATCGCCCGCGCGCGCCAGGAGTCGGCCCACCCGACGCTCGAGGAACTGATCGACAACGTGATCGCGGAACGGCTCGCAGAGGGCCAGCTGGATGAGTGCGACATCACGATGCGTGAGCTGCAAACCATCGCGGCCTCGTTCAAATCGACGCTCCGCGCCGTCTACCATCCGCGGGTGCAGTACCCGGACCCAACGCCCGAAGAGATTGCGGGCCTCGCTCGAGCCCAGATTTGAGCTTCTCTGCCGAAGCGGTATTGGCCGTCATCGACGCGCTTAACGGGGCGGGCTGCTGGCGCACGATCGACGGCGGCTGGGGCGTCGATGCGCTAGCCGGTCATCAGACTCGCGACCACGAAGACCTCGACCTGGTTGTGAAGCTCGATGAGATCGGCGCGGTACTCGAAGCGTTGGACGGGCTGGGGTTCGGCGTCGATCTGGACTTGCGCCCGACTCGCGTCGTCGCCAAACACGCCGATGGCCGTTGGGTGGACCTCCACCCCATCGAGTTCGATGCCAGCGGCACGGGCTGGCAACGGGGAGCAGGCGCGGATAACTCGGACTGCCAGTATCCAGCAGACGGCTTCTGCGAGGGGACGATCGCGGGCCGCTCGGTGCCCTGTCTCTCCGCCGAACTTCAGATCACCCACCACCTGGGCTACGAGGCCGACGCCAAGGATCGCCACGACCTCGAACTGTTGCGCCAGTGGCTTTGAACGTTCACTAGACTTGCATCCCAGCCTTACTCCTTACGGTGCACGCCTTCAAACTAGCTAGTAAGCACGCGTTCCCCGGAGGGCCACCTTGCGTTTCGCTATTATTCGCTTCCCTGGCACTTGGAGTGACCGGGACTGCTACCACGTCCTTCACGACGTTCTTGAGCAGCCCGCGGATATACTCTGGCACCGCGAGACCGATCTCTCCAGCTACGACGCCGTAGTGCTGCCTGGTGGCTTCTCCTACGGAGATCATCTGCGCTGTGGAGCGATCGCCCGGTTTTCGCCGGTGATGGAGGCGGTGATTGAGTTCGCGGCCAAAGGAAAGCCGGTGATCGGCGTCTGCAACGGTTTCCAGGTGCTCTGTGAAAGCGGCCTGCTGCCGGGCGCGTTGATTCGGAACCAGAGCTTGCAGTTCCGCTGCGAATGGACACATCTACGGCGTGAAGGCGGGTCCACGCCGTGGGCGGACGGCTTGAAGGCGGGCGAAGTGATTCGCGTGCCAATCAGCCACGGCGAAGGGAACTACTACGCCGACACGGCGACGCTGGACCGACTGGAAGACAGCGGGCGGGTCATCTTCCGTTACACGGACGCCGCCGGGCAGCCGTCGCTTGCTGCGAACCCCAACGGCAGCGCACGCAACATCGCCGGAATCATGAATGACCAGGGAAACGTCCTCGGGATGATGCCGCACCCCGAGCGCGCCGGGGAGGCGTTGGTCGGCGGGACTGACGGCAACCGCATCTGGGAATCGCTCTTAGCGCACTCCCTGGCGGTGGTGAGCTAGGCCCGTGGAACGCGAGTACACGTTGATCGTTGAACAGGCCGAGGACGGGATGCTGAAGCGCCGCCGAAATTCCTCGGAGTTCACCAGCCAGCGGTTTGGCCGAGCTGCCGGTTGTTCGTTCTCATCGGCCATCCAGGCCGCCGCGAAGACTTTTGTTGGGGCGTGGGTGGTGTGGGCGGTGTTCAGGGCGACCCGCGTGGCCCTTACTTGAAGATGGCAACAGGAGTAAAAGCACGCTGAATGGACGGTGACACTAACGAGCACCTCGAACGTCTTGCCTCTCTCCACGCAGCCGGTGCGTTGACGGATGAGGAATTCGAGGCGGAGAAAGCGAGAACCCTCACTCAATCCTCGCCGGACGAAACGGTAGCCAGCGTGCGGACGGATTCGCCCGCCCTTCCTCCTCAACTGTCGAGTCGCGAACATCCGTATCCGGTCGCCTACGACGTGGAGTATCCCTTGCGGCTCAGCCGTTGGAAGACACTGCTGAGACTACCGCTCTTGGTCCCGGCCGCGATCTTCCTCAGTCTCATTCAGTTATTGCTGTTTTATGCTCTTGTGCCAATCGGCTGGACTACTGTTTTCTGGCGGAAGAAGTACCCGGCATGGCTGTTCGAAGCGAGCACCGGCAGCCTCGCTTACACCGCGCGATTCCAGGCGTACGCGCTGCTCCAGACGGATAGGTACCCCAGCTTCGACGTGGATGCGAGCCCGGTCAGCCTGACGTTCACGCGGCCGCCAGCGGGCGAACTGAGCCGCTGGCGCGTCCTGTTCTGGAAGCTCGTCCTGCTCATCCCCCACTTCATTGTGCTTGGGGCGCTGCAGATGGCGCTGTTCGTAGTGACCGTGATCGCCTGGTTCGGGATCTTGTTTACGGGGAGCTATCCGCGCGGTCTGTTCGGGTTCACCACGGGCGTTATGCGCTGGCACTACCGTGTAGCTGCTTACTTCGCATCGCTCAACGACCGCTACCCGCCCTACGCACTTTCGGCCGATGCTGGACCCGCAGGCAACAAGGCGGTCGTTTGGTCGGGCGTTGGCGGGGGCATTCTGACGGTTGGCTTCGTCGCCATCATCATCGCTGCTGCCGTCGCCGCCAACGCGAGCGACAAGCAGCCGATCCAGTATTCCGCCCTGCTCCAGGGCCAGGCCGCCAACGTGCTCGCCTACGACCGCGCTGGGGGCCGCGTGTTCATCTCCCTCAGCCGCGCCTATGACCCCGGCAACGAGATGGTCCGACTCCTCGATCCCGGCACTGGCGAAAAGGTCGTGGTCTTCGAATGGTCGATCCGCAACGCGGGCGACGCTTCGGTCACGGTCGCCGGCGACGCCGCGGAGTTGAAGTACAACGACGGCGAAACCCATCGCCGCGGCCCCGCGATCCTGGTCGTGGGCAACGGCGGCGCGCCGCGAAGCATTTCG
>JBDUAL010000123.1:0-5574 GCA_040004685.1 Anaerolineaceae bacterium
CTGAGGTGTGGATGCGCATTCTGGTCTGAGGGCTTGCCGTGGGTCGCCCACCGCGTATGCCCGATTCCGGTCGTTGATTGCAGCGGTTCGCCGGCGGCGAGAGCGGCCTCGAGGTTTCCGATCTTCCCCTCGCGCTTTGTGACCGATATCTGGCTCGAATTGGGACCGCCCTCAAAGACGGCAATGCCTGCGCTGTCGTAGCCGCGGTACTCCAGGTCGCGCAGGGCGCGAAGAATGATCGGCGCGGCCGGTCGATCGCCCGCATATCCAACAATTCCACACATGAACAGGTACTCCCTTCGTTCAGCCCCGCTGCGCAGGACGGACGGAAGCACGCGACCAGCCGGGTACGCATCGATGCAAACATGACTGGTAAGGGAGAGGACGGGACTGCGTTGTCCCGGGCACCTGGGGCACTTTTGTCAGCCGGTTACCCGTGCTGGTTTGTGTGCCGCCTATCGGTCGTGCCTGCCGGGGGGCCATCCGCCGAGATGTTCGATACTGCCCCCGCCTCGTCATCCACCCCAAAATTGGGACGGACCTGGCGCTTCGTGCTGTGCTCTCCTGCGTGCCTTATGGCTGTTGGTCGCGGCCACCTCCGGTCTGACAATGCTGCCAGTGTCCGGAGTGGGGGACGCAAGGTCAACCGCCGCCGGGCCTCCGAGCCATCTTGCTAACTCTCTGCGCGGCTAATACCGGCGAACCCGAGAAAGTCGTCTTCCCACTCCAGCACGGCAATGATCAGCGCTGGATCGATCGGTTTCGGCGAACCAGAGATGCCTCGTAGCCGAAATTCGTCATCGAGCGTCCGCGCAATCTCGTCCAGCGGTCGTGCCTGGACGCCGAGTTCGCGCTCGGTCTCGAGGATGAGGTCGACGAGTTCCCCCGCGAGCTGGAAGCCCTCTTCTTGTAGCTGCTCCCAGATCCACTCGCCGCATTCGGCGAACAGGTCGCCTTGGAGCTTCCCAGGGTGTGTCATCTGCGCCTTCGCTTGGAGGTTCTTCGCCCAAAGACGGGCGTTCCGCGTCCCTTGCCGAGCCTACTCAACGTGCGGATAGCGGGCTAGCGCCGGATGGTCCGGGGATTCCAACGCCGGCGCGAATCGCCTTCAGCCGCATCACATTCTCAACGTCGGGACCGTTTCCAGTGAGGCCTGGGACTTCCAGCAAGAAAGGGACATCGGCGAACGCCCGGTGACGCATGAGCGCCGCGAACCCGCCGAGTCCAATAAATCCGTCGCCGACGTTTTCGTGGCGGTCACGGAGTCCTCCGAGCGGCTGTTTGCTGTCATTGGCGTGAACAGCCACCAATCGAGCGAAACCGAGTTCGCGTTTGAACTCGTCCATCGCAGCGAGTGTTCCCTCGTCGGTTCGAATGTCGTAGCCCATCGCGAAGGCGTGACAGGTGTCGATGCAGATGGCCAGCCGGTCATCACCGCCAGTTTCGCGAACGAGCAGGCCAAGTTCTGTGAAGGTGCCTCCGATGCAGCCGCCCTGCCCGGCGTTGCACTCGAGGATCAGCTTCGAGTCTGTGGCTGATCTGTCCAGCACTGTTTTGAGTAGGGCCGCGATTTGCGAGACGCACGCCTCGTCCAATCCACGACCGAGGTGACTTCCGACGTGGAAAATCGTTCCTTCGGCACCCAGCTTGGCGCCCCAATCGAGGTACTGCACGAGCGACTGGACGGACCGGTCGACGAGTGCCGCATCCTGGCTCGCGAGGTTGATCAGGTAGACCCCGTGGAAAAAGAACGGTAGTCCTGCGGCCTCTCGGGCCTCGTTGAACTTCGATACAACGTCATCCGCGATAATTGGCGCTTTCCACTGCTGAGGTGCGGAGATGAACAGTTGCACCGCCTCCGCCCCGATAGCCGCGGCACGGTCGAACGCCTTGAGCGGTCCACCCGCACTGGAAACGTGTGCACCGATACGCACGTTGACCTCCTCGTACCCACGTCATGATACGTGGCCGTGCCTCGACCCGTTGACACGGTGACCACCGGTTCTGATGATCGGCCGGTGGCGCGACCGCGCCCGGAGTCGCTCGTATGTTCCCGGATGCACCGCACACCGGCCTGCCGCTCTCCGGTCTGACGATCATCGACTGCACGATCTTCCAGCAGGGCACTTATTCGACCGCCATGCTGGCGGACTTCGGTGCTGACGTCATCAAAGTTGAAGGACCCGATTCGCCCGACCCAGGCCGCGGCCTGAGCGAGGCCTACTTTCAGAGTTATAACCGCAACAAGCGGGGCATCGTGATCGACCTCAAGCATCCGGACGGGGTCGAGACGCTTCTCCGACTGGTCGAGAGGGCCGATGTCTTCGCCCAAAATATGCGCCAGGGTGTGATGGAAAAGCTGGGACTCGGGTACGAGGTGATGGCTGCCAGGAACCCTGGAATCATCTATGCGTCTGCCAGCGGGTACGGTTCGAAGGGTCCGCACGCCAAATGGGCGGCGATGGACATCTTGGGCCAGGCTCGAGGGGGCACCATGGCCGTGCAGGGGCCGCCCGCCGTCCCGCCGGTGGCGGCTTTCGGTGGGATGGCCGACCAGGTGGGTGCCATCACCCTCGCGTCCGGGGTGTTGCTGGCTCTGTTTCACCGACTGCGCACAGGCGAGGGACAGCGGGTCGATGCGTCGCTTTTGGGCGGCCAGATTGCTTTGCAATCGCATAACATAACGACTACCCTGTTTACCGGACGGGTCCCCGAACGCCAGCCTCGCACCCAGCTTCAGGCAACCTGGAACACGTATCGCTGTCGCGATGACCGCTATCTGACCGTGAGTATGCTCCAGAGTGAACGCTGGTGGCCCTTGTTCTGCGAAGCTACGGAACGGAAGTCGTGGTTGGACGACCCGCGGTTCTGCGATGCGCGCGAACGCCACAATAATCGCAGCGAACTGATCGCCGAAATGGATGCCCTGTTCCTGGAGCGCGATCAGATGGACTGGGTCGAGTTCCTCTGTGCCCGCGGCCTCCCAGTTGCGCCAGTGCAAGATTACGGCCAGGTAGCGGACGATCCCCAGGTCGAACCCAACAACTACATCGTCCCGTTCGAACTCCCCGATGGCACGCCCAGCCGGATGGTTGGACCGGCGGTGCAGCTTGAACGGAGTCCGGGCAGCGTTCGTCACCGGGCCCCCGAGTTCGGCGAGCACACCGAAGAGGTTCTCCTCCAGTTTGGCTTCGATTGGAACGACATTTCGCGTCTGCGCGCATCCGGGGCGATTGGGCCTCGCTAAGTCGAAGCGGCGCAACGGGAGGCGGTTCGCCGGATGATCTTTGACGGGACCGGACGATTGCTTTAGGATAGGGGGGTATCCTATGGAGGTCGCGCTTGACTTTCGAAACCCGTCGCCTCGCCCTTCGCCGCATGAAAATCATCGCCGGCCAGGTAAACGCCCTGGAGAAGCAGTTGGAGGATGACCGCTACTGCATGGACGTCCTCGACCTGTCGCTTTCCATCCAGCGGGCGCTGCGCAGCCTCGATGGCCTGGTCATCGAAGGTCACCTGCGTACCCACGTCGTCGAACAGATGACTGGTGGCGAAACCGATCGGGCGGTGGGCGAACTCCTGCGATTGTACAAAATCCAGGGTCCGGCTGATGCCTGACCCCAGCTCACCAAGCGAAAAGGACCGAAATCCATGAGCAAGACACTTGAACTCGAAATCACCGGCATGACCTGCGACCACTGTGTCCACGCAATCACCACGGCCGTCAAAGACGTTGCCGGCGTGACCGATGCTGAAGTGAGCCTCGAAGACAGGTCCGCCGTTATTAGCGGCGGCGCATTCGACGTGCAGGCGGTCCTCGATGCCATCGAGGAAGAAGGTTACTCCGCGACATTGAAGTAACGCCGGGCGAGGCTCCCAGGAGAGGCAAGATGAGTACCAAAGAACGTGCGGTGACGCTCGATATCATCGGAATGACCTGTGCGTCCTGCGTGCGGCGGGTGGAGCGTGCCTTGAGCAAGGTTCCGGGCGTGGAAACGGCGAGCGTTAACTTCGCCGCGGAAACCGCCCGAGTGACTCTCGCCGAAGGCGTGGAGCTTGGCCAACTCACTGCGGCCGTCGGGAAAGCGGGGTACAGCGCGGTTGAGTCTTCACCAGGCGTCGACCGCGCATCCGAACGCGCTGACCACGCCAGGAAGACTTTGTACACGCTCATTCTAGGCTCCGTCCTCGCCATTCCAACGGTGGTGCTGGCGATGGCGATGGACATCGCCGGCCTAGCGCTGTTCGGTGACCATCTCTTTACGGGACGACTGCTTCTCGTGCTGGCGACACCGGTCCAGTTTGGTCTTGGCTGGCGCTTTTACCGAGGCAGTTACACCAGTTTGCGCCATCTCAACCCTAATATGGACGTCCTCGTCGCGCTGGGCACATCCGTGGCCTATGCGTTCAGCGCCTGGGTGGTGCTCGCAAGCCAGTCGTATCACATGTTCTTCGATGTCAGTTCTGGAGTTCTCGTCTTCATCACCATGGGCAAGTATTTCGAAGAGCGGTCAAAGAGCGCCGCCTCGAGTGCGATCCGGGCGCTCCTCGGCCTTTCGGCCAAGACCGCCAACGTGTTGCGTGATGGCGTCGAGACCGAAGTGCCGGTCGAAAGCCTGGTCGTGGGGGACATGTTTGTTGTCCGCCCTGGGGCACGGGTGGCGGTTGACGGCGTCATCCGTGACGGTCACAGCACTATTGATGAGGCGATGATCACCGGCGAATCCATGCCGGTGGAGCGAAAGGCCGGAGACCATGTCATCGGCGGCACCGTGAACCAGAGCGGTGTTGTGCGGGTGGAGGCGACAGCGGTGGGCGAGCAGACGGCGCTCAACCGCATGGCCCGCATGGTGGAGGAGGCGCAGGGATCAAAGGCGCCGATACAAAAGTTGGTCGACCAGGTTGCCGCAATTTTCGTCCCCGTCGTCATCCTCCTGGCGGTCGCCGTCTTCGTGGGCTGGGGGCTGCTAGGCGGTTCGTGGATTAATGCGATGGTGTACGCGGTTGCTGTGCTGGTTATCGCCTGCCCATGTGCGCTTGGGCTGGCCACGCCGACTGCGATTATGGTTGGCACTGGCATTGGCGCGGAACGCGGGATCCTGATCAAGAACGCAGAAGTCCTACAACGCGCCAAGTCCCTTGACGCGATCATCCTCGACAAGACGGGCACACTCACCGAGGGACGACCGCAGATCACGGACATCGTGCCGACCAACGGTCTTTCCCGCAGCGAACTCCTGCGCATGGTGGCCGCGGCGGAATCAGGGAGCGAACACCCGCTTAGCCGGGCAATTGTTGACGCCGCGGTTGGTGGGTCAATTGAGTTGCCCGCGGTCAGCGATTTCGAAACCTTCACCGCACGAGGGGTTCGAGCCACCGTCGACGGACGGGGCGTAATCGCCGGTAACCGCCGGATGTACATGGAGGCGGGTATTTCGATCCCGGCGGCCGCGCTTTCAGCGGTCGAGCTGCTCGAAAGCCGTGGACGGACGGTGGTGATCGCCGCTGTTGATGGGGAGATAGTCGGGGTTCTGGCCATTGCGGACGAGTTGAAACAGAACGCTCGCCGGGCCG
>JBDUAL010000124.1:0-5571 GCA_040004685.1 Anaerolineaceae bacterium
GACAGCGCCCACCAACGTGGAGCCGTCTGGAGACCAACGTTGCGGAACAACGTACGCGTTATCGTTGGGCGCTTCCGAGAGACGCAGTGAGCCCCCTGGGCCACCGAAGACTGGCGCCTGCGAACCGGGGAACCAGGCCGCGCCGAACTGGTTCCCCGTGACAACCGTGCTCGTGATCGCACCAGTTGCGATGATGAGGACTCGTCCCGCGTAGGCTCGTTCGCCCGCGCCCACGGCTTCGATGTACGCGAGGCGGGAGCCATCCGGGCTGAGCGACCAGTCACGGGTTCTGCCGGGGCTAAGCGTCGCCACGCGCTGCGTCCGTCCGTCGCGCTCCGCCCAGAGGGTAGACCCTGATTGGTCCAGCACGACGACGAAGAGGCGGTTTCCGTCCAGGCTGTAGCCCACCGGCGCCGCATCGAGCGCGTTTTCGAAGCGCGCCACCACCTGGTTGGTTCCCATGGCGATTGCGAATTCGATGACCTCGACCGAGACGCGTCCCGACTCGTCGGGGAGAGTGGAGCGGCGTGTCGCCAGGTGGCTGCCATCGGCCGACCAGGCGAGCGGGGAAAGGTAGTCCAGCGGTCCGCCGAGATCCCGGAAGCTGCCGTCCGGGAGCCGGATGAGGCTGAGCGAAGCATATGGGCTGAACGAGGGAGAGACCGAAAGGACGGCGACGGCATCTCCGAGCGGGGAGGCAGTTCCGCGGGCGTGGAGAGAGAACGTGGATCGGAAGGTGTCAACAGGCCGCCCGGGCGCTGGTTCTTCCAGTTGTCGCACGTAGAGAACATCGTTCCCTTCGGCAGGGGCGAAGTAGGCGACAGAATGGATTTCTGCGGCGTTGACAAGCGGGAGGGCGGCGAAAGAGTTGTCGTTGGAGATGGAGGATGCGTCGAAGAAGGCCCAGGCGAGGAGCGTAGCGGCAATCGCGAACGCACCCATCAATACCGGTTCGAGGGCAGACGGTAGAAAGAATCCGTGACCACGGACAGGCGGTACTAACACACGGCTACCTCGCGCTGACGGCGCCAGACGCCTAGAGCATCCAACGCCGGCGTCCAGGAATGGCTCTCGACTGCCACGCCTGACTGCATGACCGAGTGCCGGTACCCCCGCGGTGTACCGTCTCTCAACCTATCGCGGAAACGGCCTTCCGCGACGACAAATCCAGCCTCCAGATCCGTTGAAAAACGGTTAGAGCGCCATCTTCGCCTCCGGGAAGGTACTAACGACGGCCGGTTGCGTCAATGGAAGATGCCGGTTTACCCGAGAAATCGAGCACTTGTGCTAACATTTTCCGCGAATGCTCCGGTTCCTTAACGAGTTCTCTGACAACCCCTCCGCGCTGTTCGCTTACCTCGCAGCATTCTGCGTGGCCTTCATCACGGGCATCGCCTTTCACGAGTTTAGCCACGCTTGGACTGCGAACGAACTGGGCGATGACACGGCCAAGCAGCTCGGCCGGGTGAGTCTCAACCCGATCCGCCACCTGGATCCGCTCGGTACGGTCCTGTTGCTGCTCATTGGGTTCGGCTGGGGCAAGCCCACGCCGGTGAACCCCTACCGTCTCCGCAACGGCGTGAAGCGCGGCAACCTGATTGTGGCGGCAGCAGGACCGCTTTCGAACTTCTTCTTCGCGGCGGTGGCGGCCTTGCCTCTGAAGTTGGGATTGATCGATTCGGTGGCGAGCTTCGACAACATTCGCAGTGCCAGTGGAATCGAAATCTTCGGCCTCTTCCTTGTTTTCACGATCTACATCAACGTGCTGCTCGGTGTCTTCAACCTGATTCCGATTGCTCCTTTGGACGGCTTCAAAGTGGCGGTCGGCCTGTTGCCGAACCAGCTTTCACAGGAATTGGACAAGCTGAGCAAGTGGGGGCCGGGCATTCTCATGTCGCTTTTCGTGCTGAGCTGGGTGGCGCCCCAGTACAACGTGCTCGGGTGGTTTCTTGGCCGCGTGAGCAGCGTCATCTTCAACGTGATCGTCTAGTGCGCACGCGGTTTCGCCAGTATCGCCACGCTTCGGTCCTCCCAACGAGTGCCGATTTTGAACTGGCGAGCCGCTACCTTGCCAATGAACTCCTCGCGCTCTTTCGCGACCAACACCCACGCGACGCGGTGCATAGCGCAGCGACCGCGCGCTGGCTGATCGAACATGACCAGGCTGAGAATGACCTGGTCGTCGCGGGCCTCCTCCACGACGTAGCGAAGGGCAATCAACGCAGGGTGGACCGCGTCGCTTGGGTGCTTGCGGCCTACGTCGGAATGGGATCCCGGCTCGCTGACGCCGAATCGCGGTTCGAGCTTCGGCGGGCGATGGCACGGACCGCAGAGCACAGCGCGGCTGGCGCTCGCCTGCTCCTTCAGGCGGGCGCAACGCCAGCCGTAGCCGAACTGACCCGCCTGCACCACACGGCACCGGGCACCCATCGTGTGCTAGCCTTACTCCAACAGGCAGACGCCGCAAACTGAATCTACACTGCCCCTGGGGATCACATGGCCGAATCACGAATCGCGATCATCGGCACCGGCCTTATCGGCACATCAATCGGTCTCAATCTTCGTGCGCGCAAGGATCGAAACTTCGAAGTAGTTGGCGCGGATCGCGACCGCGCTAACGCCCGGCTGGCAAAGAAGATGGGGGCGCTGGATGGGGAAGCTGGCTCTCTCGAAGAAGCGGTCGAGGGCGCGGGACTGGTCGTGATCGCCGTCCCCGTGCTGGCGGCACAATCGATCCTGAAGGAGCTGGGCAAGTTCCTGGCGCCGGGAGTTGTCGTCACCGACACTTGCAGCACCAAGGCGGACATCCTTCGCTGGGCAGACGAACTGCTTCCTGAAACGGCGCACTTCGTCGGCGGCCACCCGATGGCGGGCCGCGAAACGAGCGGCCCAGGCGCCGCCACCGCCGACCTCTTCAAGGGCGCCACCTGGGCGATCACTCCCTCCCCGCGGGCGGACGAACAGGCAGTCGGCATCGTAATGGGATTCGTGGAATCGCTGGGCGCCTCACCGATGTACATCGACCCCGTAGAACACGATCAGTACGCAGCAGCCGTCAGCCACCTCCCGTTGCTGCTGTCAGTGACCCTCTTTCGCATGGTTCGAGACAGTGTGGGCTGGGAAGATGCGTCCCTTCTGGCAGGACCCGGATTTAAGGATATGACGCGCCTGGCGAGCGGTGACCCGACGATGTCCCGCGACATCATGGCCACCAATCGCGAGGCGGTGGTGCACTGGATCGGGCGGATGCAAGAAGAACTGACACTCGTGCGAAAAGCGGTGGACGACGGCGATGACGCCGTGCTTGACCTGTTCCGCAGCACGCAATTGGACCGCGACTCGTTCATGCTGAACCCACCCGTGCGTCGCCGCCCGGAAGGGCCAGAGGCGCCTTCCGCGCAGGATGCGATGTCCCGTCTGTTTGTGGGCGGCCTCTATGACCGGTTGAAAGAGGCCAGCACCCGGGCGACTGCCGGCCGTTCGGTCAACCACCCGGACCTGAAGCGAAAACTGGGCATGCGCGACGAAGGCCGTGATCGTTAACCGCCCCGCGCGAATCCGCGCCACGATCCAGGTTCCACCGGACAAGTCGATTTCCCATCGATCGCTCATTTTCAACGCCATCGCCGATGGGCCAGCGACGATCGAGCGAATTCTGGACGCAGAGGACGTTCGGTCCACCGCACGTTGCCTCGCCGCGCTTGGCGTGGAGATCGATTGGCCGGCGAGTTCGTCCGTAGCGCACGTGGTTGGGAAGGGCCTCCACGGTCTGGTTGAAAGCGACGACGTGCTCGACTGCGCCAACAGCGGCACAACGATGCGTCTGCTCGCCGGCCTGTTGGCGGGGCATCCGTTGTTCAGCATCCTGACGGGAGATACGATGCTTAGGCGTCGCCCGATGGCGCGAATCATCGGGCCGCTTCGCCGCATGGGGGCGCATATTGACGCCCGCACCGGCGACACCCGGGCCCCAATTGTGATCAAGGGCGGCGGACTCGCCGGAATTGACTTTCAGAGTGCCGTCGCCAGCGCCCAGGTGAAGTCTGCGGTGCTGTTGGCCGGGCTGTACGCAGACGGCGAGACACGCGTCAGCGAGCCAGCGCAGTCTCGTGACCACACGGAGCGGATGCTGGCGGCGATGGGCGCGCCGATCACCGTCGATGGGGACTCCGTTCGGATCAGCGCGGCGCAGCGTCTTGCTCCCCTTTCGCTACGCGTACCAGGAGACATCTCCAGCGCGGCTCCGTGGCTGGTGCTCGGGGCCTGCCACCCGGACGCTGAGATCATCATCCAGGGAGTCAACACCAACCCCACCCGCACCGGACTGCTCGATATCATGCGGGCGATGGGCGCGAACATCGAAACGCTTGAGGAGCGCACAAGCGGCGGCGAACAGGTAGCCGATCTCATCGTGCGCAGCTCCGGGCTACGGGGCGGCACCGTGAGTGGCGGACTCGTGCCTCGGGCGATCGACGAACTCCCTCTCGTGGCCCTCATGGCCTGCTTCGCCGAGGGCGAAACCATCATCAAGGACGCCGCGGAACTGGTGGTCAAGGAGTCCAACCGTGTGCAGTCCACTGTCGACGCTCTTTCGCACGTGGGAGCGAAAATCACCGGCCGCGATGATGGGTTCGTCATCCACGGCCCGGTTTTGGGCATGCATGGAGGTCGGATCGACGCCGCCGGTGACCATCGCATTGGCATGCTGGGGGCGGTGGCAGGTGCGCTGACGGACGGCCAGACTCGCATCGAAAACGGCGCCGTCGAGGTTTCCTATCCGGCCTTCTGGGCCGACCTCGTGCGTGCATCGGGGTCAACGCCGTCGTGACACGAAAGCCGCTCGTCATCGTCCTCCACGGCCCGGCGGGAGTCGGCAAAGATAGCGTTATCGAAAAGCTACAGGCCCGAACCGGGGTGAAGCGCGCCACGAGCGCAACCACGCGCCAGCCAAGAAAGGGCGAAGAACACGCCCGGGACTACTATTTCCTCACCCGCGCCGAATTCGAAGCAGGCATCAACGCTGACGAATTCGTTGAATACGCGACCGTGTACGACGACTACAAGGGCGTCTACGCGAGCGAAGTGACCCGACTGATTGAATCCGGCGAAGACATGATCATTCGAACCGACGTCCAGGGCGCGCGCACCTGGCGCGAGAAACTCGACGGTGCGGTCTTCATCTTCCTGATGGCGGACGATCGTGAAGTACTCCGCGCGCGCCTCATCGGCCGCGATAGCGAGACGGTGGACTCGCTAGACCGTCGGTTGGCGGAGATCGACGAAGAGATCGCCGACATGGGAAACAACGACCACGTGGTCTACAACCACCACGGGGCACTCGATGCGGCAGTCGATGACATTGAGGCGATCATGGAGCGCGAGCGAGCGAACCCAGGGCGCCCGGTCCCTCGATTGCGCGGCTGATGTTCCGGATCGGCGCTGGGCCGTAGGATCGCGCCTCACAACCAACGGAGGGGCGAGATGGATCCAGCCTTCAGCGAACTCTTCAATCTTGAGGGCAGGACTGCCCTTGTTACCGGCGGTTCAAGCGGGCTCGGGGTAGCCTTCGCC
>JBDUAL010000125.1:0-5568 GCA_040004685.1 Anaerolineaceae bacterium
GTAATGGAAGATGGCCAGAAATTCCAACTGGTCAACGCGCCGGAGTACGGCCGCTATGTCGATGAACTGCTCGGCGCCGGGCCGGGCCAACGGCTTTCTCGCGCGGCGCTCGAAACGCTTACGATCATCGCCTATCGCCAGCCCTGCACACGTGCCGAAATCGAAGGCATTCGCGGCGTCAACAGCGACAAGTTGGTGGGTACCCTCGAGCAGCGCGGCCTCATCGAACATGTTGCCACCGGCGACGGTCCTGGGAAGCCGAAGCTCTACCGAACGACGATGAGGTTCTTCGAGCACTTCGGCATTCGCAGCCCCCAGGAACTGCCGGCCCTGCCGAGAGATGAACCCGAGATGGAAATCAGCGCGCTCTAGAGTGGCCTGGTCATTACGGCCGCCCCGCGCCCGGCACATCCACCCGTACCGTTTCGATCCAGCCGCGTGAACGGCCAGCGACCCGATCCTCCTGCGAGCCTTCGCTGGTGCAGAGAAACAGCGTTCGCCCGTCGGCGCCGCCAAGCGTGCAGGCGTACGCGCCTTTTCCCGGCGGCAGCTTGATGCGGTCCGTGATGATGCCGCCTTCGAGTACGCGGATGAACTCTTCAGTGACCGGCGAAGCGACCCAGATTGCGCCGTCGTCGTCCAGGCAGATGCCGTCCGGTGTGGCCGGATCAACCTCTGCCCAGATGCGCCGGTTGGAAAGCGTGCCATCTTCCTTGTTGATGTCGAAGGCGGTGAGGCGGCGGCCGTAGGTCTCGGCAACGATCAACCTCCCGCCGTCCGCGGTGATGACACTGCCGTTGGGGAAGAGCAGCTCGTCGGCCACCACCTGCGCAACACCGTCCGGGCGAACCATCACCAGGCTGGCGGGCTTGAACTTCTCATCGTTTGAATAGTCGAAGCCGAAGTTGCCGATGTACGAACGGGCCTGGTCGTCCACCACCATGTCGTTGGCGTCACCGCTGGCGAGCAGGCTGATGTCGCTGACTTCCTTCAGGCCAAGATTGCCGTTCAGGCAGAGCAGCTTGCGGTCGGTCATCGAGACGACGAGCAGGCGGCCATCAGGCGTGAACCCGAGGCCGGACGGGCGGTTCGGCACTTCGCAGATGATCGAAGTCTGGCCAGATTCCTCAACGGTCATCACACGGTGGGCGTGCATATCCGAAAACCAGAGGCGTCCTTCGTGCCAGCGCGGGCCTTCTGGAAACTTCAGGCCGTCGAGCAGGATTGTAGGTGTCAGGTCCATGGGCGCATCCCTCGGGAGAAGCTCGACGCGGAAGACCGTGCCGGGAGGCGAAGTATAGAGAACACCGCGCATTCACGGGCGGTGGCGCTTGGCGTGGAGCGGCGCCTTTCGTAAGGTGACGCTATGCCATCGCCCGCTGGCCTCACGCTTCGCGTCGCCCACCTCTACCCGGACGTTATGAACATCTACGGTGACCGTGGCAACGTCATCGCCTTGCGCTACCGCTGCGAGGCACGCGGCATTGGGTTCCAACTGACGGAAGTGAACGTGGGCGACCCATTCAACCCGGCCGAGATCGACCTTGTCCTCATAGGCGGAGGGCAGGATCGCGAGCAACGCCGAATCGCCGACGACCTGGTAGCGCGCGGCCCAGCGCTCAAGGCGGCGATCGATGACGGGCTGGCGGCACTCGCGGTTTGCGGCGGCTTTCAGCTGTTTGGACACCGCTACGTGGACCAGGAGGGCGGCATCATCCCCGGCATCGGCGTGTTCGACCTTGAGACGCGCCATCCCGGGCCGGTGGCCGACCGCTGCATCGGCGACGTTGTGCTTGCCACCGAAGCGGGCGAGGTAGTGGGCTTCGAAAATCATGGTGGGCGGACGTACCTCGCGCCCGGTCAGCCAGCGTTCGGCGCCGTTGTACGCGGGTTCGGCAACAACGCCGAAGATGGACAGGAAGGGGCGCGCTATCAGAACGCCTTCGGCACCTATCTCCACGGCAGCCTGCTCCCGAAGAACCCGGCGCTCGCCGACGAGCTGATTCGGCTCGCGCTGGAACGGCGGTACGGCGAGGCGATCGAGCTAGATCCGTTGGACGATGCGTCAGAGCGCTACGCGCACGCGGTTGCCGTGGGCGTAGCCGAGCGCCGTAGCCGCGGCTGATGCGACCAACCCTGAGGGTTAGTCCAGGGCCCCGAAAAGCTCGACGAGCGCCAATGCAAACCCCGGAAGCGACACAGACTGAAGAGATCGATCAGCGGCAAGCACCACGCCATCTGGTTCGCCTTCGAACACCTCGACCGTTCTTGACTGGGGATCGATGAGCCAGGCGATGTCCACACCGTATCGCCGGTAGTAGCGGCACTTCGCGCGCTGGCTGTCCATCGTTTCGTCCGGCGACCAGACTTCGACCGCCAGTGTCGGGGGGAGAAGCGTCTCCTCGGGCCCCTGGGGCTTCGCCGGCGCCCAGTAGGCATAGTCGGGGAGGCGATATTCGAGGCCGCGCTCGGTTTCGAATTTCACGCGCTGCTCGGCGCCCGAAAAGCCGCCAACTCGGCGCCGATAGCTGCCGAGAAAATGGCTCAGTTCGTCCACCAACGAGACGTGCTTCTTCTGTGGCGCAATCTTCCAGACAACCTCCCCGTAGACATACTCGCTGTAGGGAGGCTCCTCAGGCATCGCCAGCTATTCGGCCGCGCTCAGCGTCTGCTTGGTGACCATGGCTCGATCATACCACCGGAGGATTGGGCCCTGAGCACTCTCCTGCCCTAAAAAACCTCCGGCTCCCAGGGAAGGCAGTCCCACTGGAACATCCGGTCGGCGAGGCGGATCGCCTCGGCTGAGCCTTCGACGCGGTTGGCGCGGGCCAACGTTTCGAAGCGCACACCGCCAAGGAACACAGCGCCGAGGTCGTTCGCGTTCAGCGTGAGCTGGGGCGTGCGCGTCGTCAGCGAGCAGGTTGCACCGCTGGGGCCGCCTTCCAGCAGGTAGCTGCCAGCGTTCCACGGGCAGAACTGGTCAACCACGTTGATCACCAGCGCACCGTCCGAGAGGTAGCGCCGCCCGGCGAGCGCACCCGGAACATCCACCAACCGCACCCAGAGTGAGTCCAGGAGCTGGCGGTGGAGCTGGCGAGGGTCGGCCAGCATCCAGGAGAGCGGTTCATCGACCCGGCGGAACGGCGCCTCGACTGTGCCGATCAGGTCGATGCCGAGTACGAACTCCCAGAGCGCGCTGTACGCCGCATCGGTCTCAGCCATCAGCTCCCTGACGCGAATCGTCCCGTCCGGCACTCCAAGCGTGTCGTGCTCCTTCGATCGATACATCACGTAGCCGAGTAGGTTGCCGTCCTCTTCATACTGGACGAGAGAGTGCCTCGTGAAGCCCTCGGGAGCCCTGTTGTCCGAGATGTTGAAATTGCGCGCCTCCCACCAGTTGGCGTGGCGACTGTGCATTCCCGGCTGAGTGACTCTCACGCGGTCGTAGACCGCCGGCCAGTCTCGCAAGGCAGCCTCGCGCTCCACGAACCGCGTGCGGCCGCGATAGCTGCCCGCCTGCGCGAACGCGGCCCGCTTCGGGTTGATGCTCATCTCCACACCGGTCGCCGCGTTTCCGTAGCCAAAGCGCCCATAGATCACGCTTTCCGAAGCCCAGAGGGTGGCGAGCGGCTCGCCGCGCTCGTGCACCGCGTCCAGTTGGCTGCGCATCATCGCCGTGAGGATGCCCTTGCGCCGATGCGTCGGCCGGACAGAGACCCAGGTCACACCGGCTGTTGGGAGGAGGCCGCCGGGGACGCTCGTTTCGAACGTCCAGATGCCAGCCGTGCCGACCACCTGGTCGCTGTCCCAGACGGAGGTCGAGCGTTCGTACTCGCGAATGTCGGGCCAAAGCTCATGCGCGAAACGTTCGGCACGAAAGTCCCAGCCGAAAGCGGAAGCGTTCGCGCTGAAGAATGGCAGGACTTCGCCGGGCGTCATCGGGCGAATGGGGTAGTCCATGGGAGCCTCCGTTCCGGGCGCGGACCTGCGCCCTTGCGAGGGTGCATTATCCGTACGATGGCGGTTTGAACCAACGCGGCACTCACCACTCGGCGCTCTGCTACGCTCGATCGACAATTCAACCGAGGTACCGATGACCGTCCCGATCCCCGATTCGTTTCAGCCGCGTTCATTGATGGTCGTCGTTGCGCACCCCGACGACGCTGAGTTCATGGTCGCGGGGACGGTCGCGAAGTGGGCAAAGCACGGCTGCGAGGTCACCTACGTCATCGTCACCAAGGGCGACAAAGGCAGCGACGACCCGACGATGACATCGAGCAAGTTGACCGAGATCCGAGAAGCGGAACAGCGCACGGCGGGCACGATCCTCGGCGTAGCGCACTTCGAATTCATGGGTTACCCGGACGGCTACCTGCAGCACACCCTGGACCTGCGCCGCGACATCACCCGCCTGGTGCGGAAGTACCGCCCAGAAGTGCTCGTCACCTTCGACCCCACTCACCGGCTGGTGGGCGAGAGCTACGTAAACCATCCGGACCACCGCACCACTGGCGACGCCGCGATCGACGCGGTCTTCCCCAGCGCCCGTGACCGCCTGACTTTCCCCGAGCTGCTGGTCGACGGGTTGGAGCCGTGGAAGGTACAGCAGCTCTGGCTTGGCTTCGCGGCAGTGCCCGATGTCTGCGTGGATATCAGCGAATCGATCGAAACGAAGCGTGCGGCCCTGGCCGCTCACCCCAGCCAGTTCGGTGACGACATCCACGAGTTCGTCATCGGGATGGCAAGAAATGATGCCAGGGATCACGGGTTCGAGTTCGGGGAATCGTTCCGCCGGATCACGCTTGATGTGCCGATTCATCTGATGGAACCGCCAGGGGCGTAGGGGAAGCCCGCTGTGCTCTGGCGTCACGCCTCCACGCAGAGGTATAGTCCCGCCAATCCCAGCGGCGAGGACAGACACCATGACTACTAGCACGAACGTGGGCACTACTCACCCCCTCCGTCGAGAGGTCCTCCTTCTGCTCCAGGTAGCGATGATCGTCTTCGTCTGGACAGTAGTCATCGGCATCCTCAACGGCACCGACGTGGTCGACTTCAACCGCAAGACGGTGTTGTCGCATGTCCACGCCGGCACCCTCGGATGGATAACCATGTGCGTCTTCGCCGCTTCGCTCTGGCTCTTCGGGGCGACCGCAACGGACGCCGCCGTCAAGTACGCGCGGGTGCTCACCGGCGCGGCGATCATCGCCCTCCCTGCCTTCGCCTTCACGTTTTTCCTCACCTACGGCAACGGCCGCCCGATCATGGGCTCGTTTGCCCTCGCCACCATCATCGGCTTCTTCCTCTGGGTCGCCTGGCGGGCGCGCGGATTAGAGTTGAGTGTCACCCATCTCGGCTTCCTCGCGGCGGTTGTCACCTCGGTTGCCGGGGGCACAATAGGCGTCCTCCTGGCGACGCGGATTGCCACAGGACGCGAAGTGATTCCAAGCGGCGCGAGCGACGCGCACCCGGGGACGATGGTCATCGGCTTCCTCATCCCCGTGGGCATGGCCCTCGCCGAATGGTGCTTCGGCTGGCCCACCCTCGAAGCTGCAACGCGCCTCGGCA
>JBDUAL010000126.1:0-5566 GCA_040004685.1 Anaerolineaceae bacterium
TTTTCACCAGGCTCCAGAGAACGGCAAAGGCTGCAACTGTTCTGACCGGAGAGTCGGCATTCTTCGGGCCGCTTTTCGTACTTGGCGGCTTTCTTGCCGCGTTCACTGAGGTCGGCGCGGTGCTCGTCTTCAGCGGTCTTGCGATGCTCGTGACGGGCATCCTGCTGTGCACGCCGTTGCAAATCGTTTTTGCCGTGGCGGCCGCGGTAATCGTATTCGCAGGGTTGACCGTGCAAATGGTGGTTCGGTTGAAGTTCGCGATAGCGGCGCGAATTTAGCTCCTTGCGGCCAGGCGGGTATGGGCCCAGTGGGTGACCGCGATCGCGAGTGCATCCGCCGCATCCGCGGGGGTAGGGACGACTTTCAGGGCGAGCTGGAGACGCACCATCTCGGCGACCTGTGACTTTTCGCCGCGACCGTAGCCGGCGACGGTCTGCTTGACCAATGTGGGTGCGTATTCCATCACTTCGAGGCCAGCGTCCGCCATGCCGATGATCGCCGCCGCGCGCGCCTCGCCAAGGGCCATCGAACTGCGGGCGTTCGTGCCGATGAACGACGCCTCGATCGCGCCCGACGTGGCGCCCCATTGGCGTGCGGCATCGCGTACGCCGTCGCGAATCGCCGTCAGGCGCTCGGCCTTCGTGGAGGTCGTCTTCGTGCGCACCACGCCGTGATGGATGTGGACGCACTCGTCGCGTTCAATTTCGATAACGCCGTAGCCGGTCGCGTTGAGGCCGGGGTCAATCCCAATGATCCGCATTCCGGCACTGTACGACCTCGGTCATGCAGCACAAAGCACCAACGTCGTCGATCGACTCCGTTACCCCCGTTACTCCCCTACTCCACACCCGCCGCTACCCTTCGTAGCTGTCGATTGCCTCGTCGCTGAAGTGTGCATTCGAATAGACACGCTGCACGTCATCTAGGTCTTCGAGCGCTTCGATCAGCTTCATTGTCTGGTGGGCAGTCTTCAGATCCAGGTCGATGGTCAATTTTGGGACCATCGCGAAGTCGGCGTTTTCAATCTCCAAACCGCCGGATTCCAGCGCCTTGCGTACCGGTTCGAGGCTTCCGGGTTCGGTCTGCACTTCGATTACGTCGTCGTCGACCTGTACATCGTCGGCGCCCGCGTCGATGGCGGTGAGCGCTACCTCGTCACTGTCCTTACCGACGAGTGGGATGGTGATCAGGCCCTTCGCTTCGAACTGCCAGCCCACCGAGCCCGTTTCGCCAAGGTTGCCGCCAGAACGGCTGAAGCGGTGGCGCACCTCCGCTACAGTCCGATTACGGTTGTCGGTCAGCGCCTGGACGATAATCGCTGTGCCGCCCGGGCCGTAGCCTTCGTATTGGATCTCGTCGAGCTGTTCGCCGTCGCCGGCGGCTCCGCTGCCTTTGGCGATGGCGCGTTCGATATTGTCGTTCGGCATGTTCACCGCACGGGCGCGCTGAACCGCGAGGCGGAGCTTGAAGTTGGCGTTGAGATCGCCGCCGCCCTTGGCCGCGAGGATGATCTCGCGCGAGAGCTTGGTGAAGATTGCACCGCGCTTCGCGTCTGTGGCGCCCTTAGCGCGCTTGATGGTTGACCATTTCGAATGTCCGGACACTCGGGACCTCGTCTCACGTGGGAAGTTCTGTACAGGCGAGTGTATGGCGCGCACGGGCTAGCAGGTAGGCACGGCGGGCGTGTTTGAGATCAGGGCCGCGCGGAAGGATGCACCACCGCCACGTAGCCTGCCCGCAGCGCAGCGACCGTGGTTGGCGGCGTGAGGACCGTCACCGCCGTCTCCGGGGTACTGGCGATTGGCGATCCGTAGCCGGCGAAGCTCCACGGGAACAGCTGCCCAGCCATCACCAGGTATGCCCGCGTTGGCGCCTGAGGAAACGCAACCATCGAGCCGTCTAACAGCTCGCCGAGCCTGGCGTCTGTCGTGCGCTTGGCTTTCGAACGAGCGTCCACGCGTTCTTCATGCAGCCGCCTATCGACGGCGTCCGCGTAAAGCCGCTCGCCATCCGCTACGAGGCCGGGCACTCCCGCGCGAATGGCGTCAAAGAACTGCAGCGAGTCGGCGCGGCGGCATTCGAAGCATGGCCGGTGTCCAGCTGCCAGTGCCGTCGCTTCGTCGAGGAAGAAGAGTTCCGTGTAGAGGCCGGGCCGCATGAGCTTTCGCCTGCGGTTCTTGAATTCGAGGAGGCATGTGATCCACTGGCGGCTCGTCCAGCGGGCGCGCGTGAGGGTCTGGTCGTCGTTGTGGAAGCAGCCGCCGCGGTTGCCCATGAAGAGCCCCCGTTCGCGCACGGCGACGACCTCGCCGAACGGACTGACTCGATTTTGTAGGGGCGAACGTTGGCTGCTGGGCATCACACCGCCCTGACCCCATCGACGACGAGTCCTGCGGCGATGACGACCAACAGTGCGCCGGTTATTCGTGCCAACGCATCGAGAGCCGGCATCCCGCGCCGCGGCTGTGAGACGAGCAGGACAGCGGCGATCGCGAGCGCTAGCACGAGCGCGCCGAACGCCTTACCGCCTCCATCGTCTGCGCCGTACGTGACGGCGGCCACCAATCCGGCGGGCGAGAACAGCAGCGGCAGGGCGAGCGGGAAGACCGCGGCCTGCAACCCAACGTCGTCCCCAGTGGTGTCCGGGGCGCCGCGCCAGATGACGAAGATGCCTACGGCCGCCATCACGATTCCGGCCGCCAGGCGGAAGGACTCCGGCTCGATGTCCAGTCCGTGTAAGACCCGTTCTGCCCCGACCGCCGCGAGGCCATACAGGACTGCGGCGATGGCTACGCCGATCGCGGGCACGAGCCACCGGAAGCGGGCGTCGTGGTCTTCGCCGCGCCGCCCCATAGCAAGGGCGATCGCCGGGGGGTTGATCGCTGCGAAAAAGACGACGCTGAGCTGCCAGTAGTTCACTTCGGCTCCTTGGAGCGGGTATCGAGGATTTCGCGGCTGCGAAGCATGGCCCCGAGTGCGTGTTGCTGATCGTCCATGCGGGTTACGCCCTCGGTGAACCAGCCCCCGAGGCGTGGCACGTCCGGACCCGTGTTGGGGTCGCCTGGCTTGACCTGGCGCTCGGCGAGCATGCCCGCGGCGCACGCACCGCGCTCGCCGATCTTCGCCCGAAGGTCTGCCAGGCGCGGGTCGAGCAAAGCCAAACGCCAGAGGGAATCGAGGCCTTCGCCCCAGGTGCCCATACCAGCCGCCCGCGCCTGGCGCCCGTGAATCAAGTCCGAAAAGCCGGAATCGCGACGCTGTGACTCCACGCGTACGAGGAAGCCGAAGCGTTCGGCGAGCGCCCGGGCGTAGGTCGCGTTGGCATCGTTCAAACGTGGGCCGGGGCCTGGCCAGGCCGCCATCTCCGCCAATCCGTGGGCGGCCCACTGGTCTGCCCAGGGTGGGAACTTCTGGTTCTCAACGGTATCGCGGTGGAGCGACAGGTAATCGGCCACTCTGCGCGTCGGCCCGTCCCAGCCCTCGGTGGGGAACAGACGATGCATCAGCGCTAGCGCCCAGAACGACTCGCCGGTGGCGTACTTCGAATGTTCAACTGGGTCCGGAGCGCCCGTCTGGGGGAGCCAGCGCAGAAGGAAGCTGCCATCGTCCTGTTGCATCACAAGGATGAAGCGGGCGACCTCGCGCATCAATTGGTCGAACTGGGGGTCGTTCGTGGCGATGCGGCGTTGGGCAAGAGCCGTCAGCATGAGGGCGTCGGCGCCGAGTTCGATAGAACCGTCGGCCGGATCCTTGAGTGCAGCCCATCCGTTGTACCGAGCCATGTGATCTTGCATCCACCTCAGGCCACGGTCGGCAGTTTGCAGAACGCTCGGGTCGATCGCCGCCAACTGGTAGAGCGCCATGGTCACGCCCGCGTGGCGCACGGAGTTGTACTCCGCCGAGTATGTACCGCTTTCCGCGTTGAATTCGTATATGTAACTGCCGTCTGGTTGTTGGGCGCGTTCGATCCATCCGGCAGCGGCCTGCGCGCTAGACAGTGCCTGAGCGGAGGTGACCGGGGGGCAGTATTGCGGCGGGACCGCGACCACCCGGAGAACGCCGGCGCCAATCGCCCAAACGCCGAGTGTCGCCGCCAGCCCGCGCATCATCGGTTAGATAATCCCCTCGGCTGCGTACCGTTCGACTTCCGCGGAATCCACGCCGAGCAGTCCAGCGTAGACTTCGGCGTTGTGCTCGCCCAGCTTCGGCGCGCGCCCATAGACTCGCCCGGGGGTATCGGTGAGACGCGGAACCACGCCCGGTTGGAGCAACGGGCCGAAGTCCGCGCTGTCTACCGTGAGCACCTGCTCGCGGGCGGCGTAGTGAGGGTCTTCGATGATGTCGCTGGTGGCGTAAACCTTGCTGGCGGGGACGCCGAACTCGTTGAGCACGTTCATGCATTGCTCAAGGGTGTGCAGCTTCACCCACTCGTCCACGACGTGGTGAATTGCCTCGTGATTGGCGTGGAGGTTTTTACGGGGCGTAAAGAGTTCACTCTTCGACAGGTCTGGCTCGCCGATCGCCGCGCAGAGCCGCTCAAACACGCGTTGGGTGGTGGCGTTGATGATCAGGAAGTGGCCGTCCGAGGTCTCGAACTGCTCGGCTGGGACGACCCCCGGAAAATAGTTGGCCGAGCGTTCGCGGTTGAGACCAGTTATTCCGAAGCCCGCGGCGTGGGAGCCGCTCATGCGCCAGATGGACTCGTAGAGCGCCACATCAACATCTTGCCCACGGCCGGTGTGCTGGCGAGCCTGTAAGGCGGCCAGCGCGCCGAAGGCAGCGAACACGCCGCTCCCGTAGTCCGCCACGAAGTAGCCAGGACGTACTGGCGGGCGATCCGGGTAGCCGGTGACGTAGGTGATTCCCGCAAAGCCGAGCGCTACGCGGTCGAATCCGGCGCGGTCCTTGTACGGCCCGGTCTGGCCGTAGCCGCTGATTCGCACGACGACGAGCCCGGGGGCCGTTTCGCGCAGGGTGTCTGGCGCCAGTCCCCACTTTTCCAGGGTGCCGGGCCGGAAGTTCTCGACCATGACGTCCGAAACGTCGCAGAGTCGCCGGAAGAGCCGCTTCCCTTCGGGATGGCCAAGGTCGAGCGTCACCGACTTCTGGCCACGGTTGTCCTGGGCGAACGAGACGTTGCCGCGGTTGGGGTCGCCGATCTTCGGCTGTTCGACCTTGATCACTTCGGCGCCGAACTCTCCGAGGAGCGTGGCGCAGAATGGGGCGGCGAGGATCTGGCCCGCGCTGATGACGCGGACCCCGGTTAGCGCGGCTGGTGGTGCTTCGGTCATGGTGAGTGCAGATAATACGGGTCAATGCCGCAGAACCCTACCGGCCAACGAATCGAGACGTTTTATGATCGTGTTTATGACTTCGTTCGCAGTGTGCCGGCGGGCAGGGTGGTTACCTATGGACAAGTTGCGCTGGAACTCGGCTCGCCGGCAGCCGCGCGCGCAGTCGGCTACGCACTCAGCTATCTCCCGAACAACAGCGACGTGCCCTGGTGGAGGGTGATCAACGTGCGAGGCGAGATTACTTACAAGAGTCGCGGCATTTCTGCTGACCT
>JBDUAL010000127.1:0-5562 GCA_040004685.1 Anaerolineaceae bacterium
CAAGAAACAGGAGTAGATCAACCTCGCCCGTTCGGTCGTGGTAGAAATCCATGAGTTCGCGTTTTGGGTCTTCAGTGTGATCCCCAACCCTCGAGCTGTCTAGCGGCGGCACCGAGGATGACCTGCGGCAGGAGATCGCTTGCTTCAAGCAACCTATACAACCGCATCTCTAAACGAAGAGGTGCAGCGGCATCTGTGTAGGGTGCACAGTCGCCCCACTTTCGAGGAACTCGCGGCCTAGCAGTTCGTCCGCAACACCCGGCCCCACGATGACGTTCCGGCCGATGTGCATGCCCGCCGGTATCGTCACCCGTTTCCCGAGAATGTTGATGCCCGCGTTCACAATGTCGGGCCGTTCTACGTTTACTACGTCGTTGTCGCCTTCGCCGACAACCGCGTTCTGGCCAATAGTGACCTCTTTGTCGAGAATCGAACGGTCGATCGTTGCGCCGGCGTGAATTGTGCACCCGTGCTGGATGATCGAGTCGCGCACGGTCGCGCCACGTTCAATGATCACCCCGGGCGAGATCACAGAGTGGTAGACGCTTCCATCGACCTGCGCCGCTGGCGAAACCAGCGAGTTCTGCACAATTGAGTCCGGGCCGAACCGCGCCGGCGGAAGAATGCTCCCAGCCGTTCGCAGGCGCAGGTTTGGATCGTCCAGGTTCATAGCGGGGTTAGCCGAAAGCAGGTCCATGTGCGCTGACCAGTATGACTCAACGGTCCCTACGTCTCGCCAGTAGGACTGGTACTGGTAGCCGAACACGCGGTGAGTTTTGAACATCCGCGGAATGATGTCGCGCCCGAAGTCATGTTTGCTGGCGTCGCCGGCGTCGGCATCATCCTGGAGGTGCTCCACCAAGATGTCCTTGTTAAAGACGTACACGCCCATCGAGACCCACGGCGAACGCGGATTTTCGGGCTTCTCCTGGAAATCGATGATTCGTCCGCTCTGGTCCAGGTCCAGAACGCCAAACCGGTGGGCATCCTCCCGTGGGACCGAGTAGACCGCCACGGTGGCGTCCGCCGCCTGGCTCCGGTGGTACGCGATCATGTTGCGATACGACGTGAGGTAAATATGGTCGCCGGCCAGTACCAGGACCTCGCGAGCTCGTGACTCTTCGATGACATAAAGATTTTGGTAGACCGCGTCCGCCGTTCCCTGGTACCAGTCCATGTCTGCCCGCCCGAGGTACGGCTGGAGCATCTGCACACCCCCGTCCAGCGTATCAAGCCCCCACGGCCGGCCGGAGCCAATGTGGTTCATTAGGGAACGCGGGCGATACTGCGTCAGCACTGCCACCTTGTCGATCCCGCTGTTTGAGCAGTTGCTCAACGCAAAATCGATGATCCGGTACTGCCCTCCGAAGATGACTCCCGGCTTCGCACGCTGCTCAGAGAGCACCGAGAGGCGGTCGCCTTGTCCGCCGGCGAGAATCATCGCGAGGACGTCGATCAATCTCGTTCTCCGCCGTTCATTCCCCTCATTGTACGCCAGCGGGGCCCCACTCCGTTGAGGCTCGGCCATGGGGCTGGCTGACGGACCAGACCTAAACCTAGATCGTCTCGAATGTTGTGGAGCAGCTGGAACTGGACAGAATCCGTAGTGTCTTCGTCCTGAACATCACTGAGTGCCCGCGTTCCCTATACTTTCAGAATGCGCATCTGCCGCGTTGGCCTGGCCCAGATAAACGTCACGGTTGGCGACCTCGCCGGAAACGCCGACCGCATCCGCTCGGCTATAGCCGCCGCCCGTGATGCCGGTTGCGGCTTCGTCGCCCTCCCGGAACTCGCCGTCACCGGATACCCACCCGAGGACCTCGTCTTGCGACGCTCTTTTTGCGCGGAATCCCGCGCCACTGTTGAGACGATCGTGGCCGTTACGGCCGGCATCGTCGCCGTGGTCGGCTTCGTCGATTGGACCCGCGACGATGCCTATAACGCCGCCGCTGTCATCGCCGATGGCCGCTGGGTGGACACTTACCACAAACGCCGCCTGCCCAACTACGGCGTTTTTGATGAAGAGCGCTACTTCGCGGCCGGCCGCCGCAATCCCATCTACCACGCCGGCGACATCGCCTTCGGCGTTAGTGTCTGCGAAGACATCTGGTACCCCGGCCTGCCGCTGGACGCGCTCTCACTGGGCGGCGCCGAGCTTTGCATCAACATCAACGCATCCCCCTACCATCGTGGCCGGGTCGCCGACCGCAGCCGCATGCTCGCCACTCGCGCCGCCGACAACCTGATCGTGGTCGCATACGTGAACCTTGTCGGTGGCCAGGACGAGCTCGTCTTCGATGGCGCCTCCATGGTCTTCGACGCCGAAGGTCGGCTCCTCTCCCGAGGCGTGCAATTCAAGGAAGACCTCCTTGTCACCGACATCGACCTCGACGCTGTCGCCCAGCGACGCCTCCACGACCCGCGCCGCCGCGTCGAACTGCGAGACCGCGAAGGAGAACTCGACATCGAGCACATCGACCTCGGCTTCGCGCCGCAGCCACCGGAGGCGCCCCAACTCGAATCGAAGATCGCGCACCTGCTCGATGACGAAGCCGAGGTCTGGGAGGCGCTCGTCGTCGGCACCCGAGATTACCTCGCCAAGACCGGGTTCAAGCAGGCTGTCATTAGCCTCTCTGGCGGCATCGATTCTAGCGTCGTGGCGGCCATTGCCGTGGACGCCATCGGCGCTGAGAGCGTCATCGGCGTTTCTATGCCGAGCCGCTACTCCAGCGACCACAGCCGCACCGATGCGCGAGCCCTCGCCGACAACCTGGGCATCCGCTACTTTACCGTCCCGATTGAGCCCGCCCATGCCGCCATGCTTGGGATTCTTGCCGACGCCTTCGAAGGCACCGATGAAGGCACCGCAGAAGAGAACCTCCAATCGCGCCAGCGCGGGAACGTCCTCATGACTCTCTCCAACAAGTTCGGCTGGATCGCGCTCACCACCGGCAACAAGAGCGAGATGGCGACCGGCTACGCCACCCTTTACGGCGACATGGCAGGCGGCTACGCCGTTATAAAGGACGTCCCGAAGACTCTCGTCTTCAAGCTTGCAGCTTGGCGGAACCGTCACGAAGGCCGCGCCCTGATCCCCGAGACCGTGCTCACCAAGCCCCCAAGCGCCGAGCTGAAGCCTGGCCAGTTCGACGAGGACAGCCTCCCGCCCTACGAAATCCTCGACCCCATCCTCGAAGGTTACGTCGAGGACGACATGACGATCGACGAAATCGTCGCCCGCGGCTTCGATGAAGCCACCGTCCGGCGCGTCATCGGCATGGTCGACCGCAACGAGTACAAGCGCCGCCAGGCCCCGCCGGGAGTAAAAATCACCCCCCGCGCCTTCGGTCGCGACCGCCGTTTCCCGCTCGCCGCCGTCTACCGTCACCTGTAGCGGCTTCGCGTCAGCCGCTGACCTGCACGTGCTCCGCTTGGATCGTGTAGGTCACACGCTGCTCGGCGGCGTTGCGGTACGGGTAGCTGTCCAAGCTCAAGTACTTCTTCGCCATCTTGTCGATGTGTGTGTCCGCGCCATCCGTCGTGTGGCCCGCGACTCGGCCGCGAATCTGGATGTAGCGGTACGGGTTCGCGTTGTCGTGCACCGAAAGTGCCACCCGCGCATCACGCTTCAGGTTGCGGTCCTTCTGGCGCCCTTCAGCCGTGTTGAACAGGATCTTCTCGCCGTTGATATCAATCCACACGGGCGTCACCTGCGGCGAGCCGTCCTTCATCAGCGTCGCTACGTGCGCGAAGTTTGGCTTTTCAAGGAGGTCGCGGTGCGAAGCGGGAATGGGTGCAGTCATGATTCTTACCTCTGATAAGTGAATGCATAAACCGTAGCCGACAGCCCGCCGGAGGCGCAAAGGATGTCGCACCTTGCGCGAGCGCGCGTCGGTAGTTGACTGGCCTCGCGCTACTCATTAGGACTTGCGTCGTCCAACCACGCTCGCAACACCCAGTGGCTACCCCCACATCGCCTTGCCCGCATCTGTTTCCACCAGTGCGTCGCCGCCCGAGTAGCCGACTGGCGCTCCGTCGGCTCGCCAGCATGCGGCTCCTTCAAGCGAGCCATCGCCACGTCGCAGGATGCCGTTCATTCCACCAGCGACCTTCATCGGCGTCTCGATGATGTGACCGCGCATTTCAAGGTTCCGGCGCAGTTCCGGGAGACGGGCGAACCCGCGTTCCAGCTCGAGCACTGGCCCTCGGTCCCACATGCGCGGCGCTTCAAATGCGGTCTGCAGCGGCATCTGGTGGTCGATCACGTTGACGATCGCCTGCGCGACCGAGCCGAAGATCTTCAGTCCGCCAGGAGTTCCCAACGCGAGGAACAGCTTCTCGTCTTTCAGTACGATCATGGGCGACATTGAGGAGAGGACGCGTTTTCCAGGTGCAATCGAATTAGTGCGGCCAGGCACTGGATCCATCAGCTCCATGCAGTCATTTAGAAGCATTCCGGTTCCCGGTACCGTCACCTTCGAACCGAATGCAAGATGGAGGGTGTTCGTGGTGGCGACCACGTTGCCCCATTCGTCTGCGGCACAGCAATGCGTGGTCGATTCACCTTTTGAGGCAGGCGATTCTGCCGCCACGTATTGCTGCGCACGAAGCGGGTCGATCTGGGCCCGGCGTTCGCGGGCGTAGCCCTTCGACGCAAGCCAGTCGATCGGCACCTCGGTGGACGCTGGATCGGCGAGGTAGCGGAACCGGTCTGCGAAGGCGATCTTCATCGCTTCGGCCCAGAGATGGACGCTGTCCGGGGTCCCGAAACCCATCGCCGCAACGTCGTGCCCTTCGAGGATGTTCAGCATTTGGACGATGTGCAGCGGCCCGGATGACGGCGGCGGCGGGCCGAGTATTTCGAAGCCGCGGTAGTCTCCCCGCACTGGCTTACGTTCGAATATCTCGTAGCCTTCGATGTCGAGCATCGAGATGATTCCGCCGTTGGCCGCCATTTCGGCGGCAATCGCTTCACCCAGCGGGCCGTGATAGAGATAAGCGGGGCCGTGCTTCGCAATCTGCTCAAGCGTGTTGCCGTAGTCCGCCCGACGAATCAATTGGCCGATGTCTGGCAGCGTCCCGCCAGGGAGAAAGACCTCGGCGGTCGCCGGGAATCGCCGCAGGTTCGTTTCGACCATCAGTGTGATCGCCCGGAGATACGGACTCACACGGAATCCGGCCTTCGCGTAGCGGATTGCTGGCCCGAGGACATCGGCGAGCGTCAGATGGCCGTAGCGCTCGATCGCCGTCGCCCAACCCAGCAACGTGCCACCGACGGCAACGGACAGATGACCGGTCTCGTTCCTCCCGCCCGCCACCTTGTGATCCAGTGTCTCCGGCAGGGCTTCGAACATGTCTGGCGTGGCCGCACCGGGTACGGTCACGTAGTTGTCAATCACCGTGCTTGTGCCGTCGGCGAGGCGAATGTGGACGAAGCCGGCGCCAAAGATGGTCACCATCATCGGCTCAACCACCGAGAGCGCGAACATCGTTGCGATGGCGGCATCCACGGCGTTCCCGCCGCGAATCAGCATTTCGGTTCCCGCCAGCGAGGCGAGTGGA
>JBDUAL010000128.1:0-5551 GCA_040004685.1 Anaerolineaceae bacterium
CGACCTCTACGAGGCATTCCTTGTCGCCATAGTTTCGCGCGAAGGCGCCCTCTTCGTAGAAGCCGGCGCGGCCGCAACGCTGATGGACGGTTTCGCGGAAAAGCCAGGCGGGCCGTCCGAGTTCGTCGAATTCGGGAAGCGGGCCGAGACCCTGGAGAAAGAGCAGTACCGCCGCCACCGTCTCCGTGAAGTTATCGCCAACGGGCGAGCAGCCCGGGATGTTGATCACCGGCAGGCCGAACGCGCTGCGGAAATCGGCGCCAACGAAATCCATCACGCTCATGGCCCCGGTCGGGTTGCCAGCAGCCGACGGCACGCCGCCGTACGTGGCGCAGGTGCCGATAGCGATGACGGCGGCCGCGCCCGGCGCCAGCCGCGATAGCCACTCTGCGGTCGGCACCGGCCGGACACCGTCGGCCGTGTGCTCCACGCCCAGCGCCGCCCAGTAACCGCCGGTTTCGGCGGCGATCCGCTCATCCGCGATGGAGCCTTCGTAGATGACGACGTACGGCGCTTCAAGCTTCCCTTCGTGGGCGAGTTCGAAGTTGCGCACGAATTCAGCGCCGGCTTCGACGGAGAGCACCGGGTGGTGGAGGACGACCCGTGGCATCCACGGGAGGCTGCCCGTAAGGAGAGCTTCCACGCTCGGGTTGGTTGCTCCGACCACAGCGATGGAGCAGCCATCGCAGCTCATGCCAGCGAGCCAGAAGGCATGCACAACTTTTATCGGACCGTCGCCGAGCTGTTGTTTCTCCTGGCGGGGCTCCCGGTCCCGCTCAATCAGCCGCTCCGCGGCCGAGCGGAAGGGATCGTCGCGCAAGAGGGGGCCGGGGATCACGGGCGCGGACGCTTCGGCTGTCGTCATGCGCCACTTCCATTGCCGTTCGCCGCGGCGGCACGCTTCACGAGCGATCTCGCGAGCGTCCTGAGGGCGTGTACCGCCGGAGCGTCCGGGGCGTAGTCCAGCAGGGCGACGCCCCGGAGGTCGGCCTCCGTGATCGATTCGTCGAATGGAACTGTCGCGATCACTTCTATCCCGTGGGTTTCGCAGTATTTGCTTATGGCGACTTCGTCGGCCGGGGTGCGAATCTTGTTGGCGATCGCGAGGACATCCGGAATGCCCAGGTCCCGGGCCAGGGGCGCCATTCGGCCCGCGGTCTCCAGAGCGCGAAAGTACGGCTCTACGAGGATGATCATCGTATCAACGTGGCGCACGGTTCCGCGCGTCATGTGTTCGATCGATGCCTCCATGTCGAGGATCGTGACGTCTGCGGGCTGGACCGCGAGTTCGCCGAGCAAGCCACGCACGGTGGCATGGGAGCCGCAGAGTCAGCCAGCTCCGGCGTGGTCGATGCCGAGCATCATCATCACGGAGACGCCGTCCGGCCCCGCGATGGCGTAGTCGCGGACGATGTCGTCGAGCGGCCGGGTGAGCGTCTGTTTCCGTTCGCCGTCGGCATTTTCACGGTCTTCGAAGATCGTCCGCGGCACCAGTTCGAGGCGTGCCCGCGCCTCCTCCGACAGCCCGAGGGAGACCGCGAGGTTGGGGTTCGGGTCGCCATCGATGGCGGTGACGCGATATCCGTCTCGCGCCAGGAGCCGCGCCAACGTCGCGGAGGTGGTTGTCTTGCCCGCTCCACCTTTGCCTGAAACGGCGATTCTCATTGTGTACCTCGCGATGTTTTTTGTCCGGACACCGGTTCATCGGCCCCAGGGCCCGCCGACCAGCGCCGCTCGACGGCGCCATAGCGGTCCAAGTAGTGGCCGAGGATCGTGCGATTCTTGCGCAGCGTTTCGGCCCACGACGCCAGCACGTCGCGCCCGTCGGACGTGAGCTCGTACACCCGCCGCGCAGGTCCACGGCGGGGCAGATCCCAAGTCGAGTGGATGTAGCCATCGTCTTCCATCTGGCGAAGAGACTTGTAGATGGCCGCGGGGTCGTTGATTTCGAACCCGAATGAGTGCATCAACTCCATTAACTCGTAGCCATGGGCTGGTGATTCGCCGAGCAGGAGCAGGAGGCAGGGGCGTGAAAAATTCTTCGGCTGGCCGCCCGCGCAGCGGCATCCTTCCGTCGCCTGGATCAGCGGAATGTTCTCCACTTCCTCGAACAGCATCCGGTTCCTCGAACAGCATCCACTTCCTCGCCAAGCCGCAGATAGACCGTTGTTGCGGCAGCTTACCGTAGCCAGTAAGGAAGTCAAGTCATCTATAGGTCAGTTAACACTTATCGGTCTTCCCCCCCAGATGGGAAGCTCACCATCGGAGGAAACCATGGTCACTCTCCCGCAACCGCGTTCTGCATCCCGGCTTCGCTGGGGCGTCTTCGCCCTCCTCCCGCTGTTGCTCGTGGCCTGCGGCGACGATTCGGCCACACCGCCGACGGCAACGGGAAGGGCCAATACGACCGGTACGACCGGTACGACCGAGGCTTCCCCCGTGGCGAGCGCTACGGCGGCGCCGCAAAAGGGCGGGACGCTGGTGGTTTCCACGGCGAGCGACCCCGGCCAACTCAACCCCGCCATTACGACGGCTGGCGGCACGCATTTTGCGGCTGGCTCGATTTACAACGGGCTCGTGGATCTGGATAAGGATTTCAAGCCCGCGCCCGACCTCGCCGAGAGTTGGACCGTGAGCGCGGACGGCAAGAGCTATACGTTCAAGCTCGTCAAGGGTGTGAAGTGGCACGACGGCGTGCCGTTCACGAGCGCGGACGTCAAGTTCACCTTCGAAGAGGTGCTCTTGAAGTTCCATGCAAGGACCAAAGCCGGTGTCGAGCCCGTGTTGGCCGGGATCGATACGCCAGACGATCTGACCGTCGTGTTTCGCTTTAAAACACCCTACGCGCCTCTGCTCCAGCAGCTCAACGTGATCGAGGCGCCAATTGTCGCCAAACACATCTACGAAGGCACAGACATCCAAACCAACCCCGCCAACTTGAAGCCAGTCGGCACCGGGCCTTTCCGCTTTGTTGAGTACAAGAAAGGCCAACAACTCACGCTCGAACGCAACCCGGACTACTTCAAGCCCGGGCTCCCCTACCTCGACAAGCTCGTGTTCACGATCATCCCGCAGGACGCGACCCGCGTGCTCGCTTTCGAAAACAACGAGGTGGACTACGTCGTCCTCCCTGGTTCGGAGGTGGCCCGCTTCGAGAAACTCCAGAGTGTCGTCGTGGGCCGGAGTGCGGCGGGCTCCGGTGGGTCCTTCTGCGTCTCGACGATCATTCCCAACCAGGACAAGGCGCCGCTCGATAGGGTCGATGTCCGCCTTGCCCTCAACCTTGCCGTCGATCGGCCACGAATGGTCAAGCAGATTCTGTTCGATGAAGGCGAGGCCGCGCGTGGCCCAATCGCCTCAACTCTCTGGGCCTTCGACAAGAGCCTTCCCGCCTTCGAATATAGCGCTCAGAAAGCAAACGACGCTCTCGACAAAGCGGGGCTGAAAAGGGGCAGCGGCGGCACGAGGTTCAAGTTGACCGCTGTGGTTCCGACCACACAATCACGGCTGATGGAGATCCTCAAGGAGAACTTCACCGCCGTCGGTGTTGACCTCGATCTCAAGCTGCTCGAAGTCAACGAAGCGAACGCGACGGTCTTTATGAAGCGCGACTTCGACCTTGGCTTCGCTTCGTACTGCAACGGTCCGGACCCGGAGATCGGCGTACGCCGCGTTTACGACTCCGCGAACATCAAAGCGGTGCTGTTCTCCAACGGTGCCGCCTATCGAAATCCGAAGGTGGACGATCTCTTCAACCAGGGCGTGGCAGAAGTCAGTCGCGAAAAACGCATCCCGATCTACGCGACCCTCCAAAAGGCGCTCATCGCCGACATGCCGTACCTCTGGCTCCTGGAGACGCGCAACGCCTATGCGATTCGCCCGAATCTGCGCGGTTTGCGCCCCTGGACGAGCAACCTCGCCGAGTACGCTTGGATAGCCAAGTAGGAAGCCCTGGCCGGCGCCGACGGCGCCGTTGCCGGCCAACGCGAGCAACGACGTTTCGAGGAGCTCACCAGGATGGACAGCCGCCTCGCCGCGTATGCCACTCGCCGAGTGATCCAGGCCATTCCCCTGATGTTCGTCGTCCTGACGATCAACTTCGCGCTCGTCCATCTCGCCCCCGGTGACCCGATCACGTTCCTCGCGGGGGACCAGGGTTCTCAGCAATACTTTGCCGAACAGCGCGCCAAGTACGGCCTGGATCTGCCCATCTACGAACAGTACGGCCGCTACCTGCTCCATGCGGCGCGCGGCGACTTCGGGTATTCGTTCAGCTATGGCCAGGGCGTTTTCGCGGTCATTCTCGAGCGGGTGTCGGCGACGCTATTACTCATGATCACCGCGCAACTGTTCGCCGTGGTCCTTGGAGTGTTCGGCGGCGTGGTCGCCGCACGCCACCGTGGGGGCTGGGCCGGCACGGCAATTAGGACGGGGGCGGCACTCGGTTACGCACTCCCGGTGTTCTGGGTGGGTCAGCTCTTCATCCTCTTTTTCGCCTTCCGCCTGGATCTCTTCCCAACGTTCGGCATGGAGTCACCGAAGTCTGACTATTCCGGGCTACGGCGCCTCGCGGACATCGGCCATCACCTTTTCCTTCCCGCCTTGGCCGTGAGCCTGGCCGAGATCGGGTTGCTGATCAGGATCACGGACGCCTCGCTCCGCGACCTCGAAGGCGCCGAGTTCGTGCGAACCGCGCGCGCCAAGGGCCTCGGCGAACGTGCGGTGACCTACCGGCACATGCTCCGCAATGCTCTTCTCCCGATCGTGACGGTGATCGGCGGGCGCATCGGGACCCTCCTTACGGGAGCCGTTTTGGTGGAGATCGTCTTTGCGTGGCCCGGCCTGGGCCGTCTGCTTTTCCAGGCTGCGGTCACCCGCGATTACCCCTTGCTGATGGCAATGGTTGTCATTTCCTCCGCGAGCGTTGTCGTCGCCAACATCGTCACCGATATCGCCTACGCGCTCTTGGATCCGCGGGTGACCTATGGCTAACAGCGATTCCGCCGGCGCTCGCGCCTCGATTGCCGCACGCGGTGTGCCTCGCCTGGGATACACGCATTGGGCCGCCCGCTATCTCCGCCAACCGATGGCCGTGCTCGGCCTCGCCCTGCTAGGGATGCTCGTTCTCCTCGCCCTGTTCGCACCGCAACTAGCCTCGTCCTCTCCGAAGACGGGCAGTGCCGACGCCCTCATCGGGCCTTCGGGCGCGTACTGGTTCGGGACAGACGACCTCGGCCGTGACACATTCAGTAACGTCGTCTATGGCGCCCGCGCCGCGCTCCTCGTGGGCCTGGTCACGGCAGGCACGTCGTTGGTCATTGGGGGGACGGTCGGGATCGTCTCGGGCTATTTCGGCGGCTACATCGACGACGCGCTGATGCGACTGACGGAGACCTTCCAGCTCATCCCGCGCTTCTTTCTTGCGCTGCTCGTGATAACGGTCTTCGGGAGCGAACTGTGGCTCGTGTCCGTCCTCCTTGGAGTCACGTTCTGGCCGGGGACGGCGCGGGTGTTGCGGGCCCAGGTTCTCACGCTGCGCACGCGCGAATTC
>JBDUAL010000129.1:0-5538 GCA_040004685.1 Anaerolineaceae bacterium
CTTATCAGCACGGTTGCGGCGCTCGCGACGTTCTATCCCGAGGCGCAAAACGTGGATGACCCGCGATCGCGCGAGATCCAGACGCACCGCTTGATTGCTAAGATGCCAACGCTGGCGGCGTTCGCGTACCGCTGGGTTCGAGGGCTGCCGATCGTCTACCCCGATAACGACCTTTCGTACTCGGGGAATTTCCTGAGCATGCTGTGGAAGATGTCGGAATCGAAGTATACGCCGAATCCAGTGCTGGAACGGGCGATGGACGTCCTCTTCATCCTGCACGCGGACCACGAGCAGAACTGTAGCGCCAATGCAATGCGTGCGGTTGGAAGTTCACGCCCTGACCCGTACTCAGCGACCGCGGCGGCTACGGCGGCTCTGTCCGGGCCGTTGCACGGCGGCGCCAACGAGCAGGTATTGCTCATGCTCCGCGAGATTGGCTCGCCGGACCGCGTGCTGGAATTTGTGAAGAATTTCAAGGGCGGCGAAAACCGGCTGATGGGTTTCGGTCATCGCGTCTACAAGAACTTCGACCCGCGGGGCACGATCATCAAGGGCATCGCGGACGAAATCCTGGACATGACGGAGCCGCACCCACTGCTTGAGGTGGCGAAGGAGCTCGAGCGGATCGCGCTCGAGGATGATTACTTCGTCAAGCGAAAGCTGTACCCCAACGTGGACTTCTATTCCGGGATCATCTACCAGGCACTCGGGTTCCCGGTGGAGATGTTCCCGGTGCTGTTTGCGATTCCGCGCACGGCGGGCTGGATAGCTCAGTGGCGTGAGATGATCACCGACCCGGAGCAGAAGATCGCCCGCCCTCGGCAGATCTACGCGGGAGAGCGCAGGTTGGACTATGTGCCATTGGAACGGCGCTAAGCCGGGGCATCAACTTTTTGCCAACCTGTCGCGGGGCTCCTTGCGGTCTAGACGAAGGTAGCCCCACCGCGCCACGCTTGGGGTGCTCTGCGCGGGTGCTGCTTAACTCGCGACCGTTGGTTTGGTTTCCGGCTCGCCTGTGGCCGGTGAACCGACGGGTCCCACCAGGTCCGTGAACAGCCAACGGTAATGCACCATCGCCTGGCGAAGATCCTCCGTAGAGGCTCCACCTCGCGAATGTTTGAGGGCCGCAGCCTGCGCGGCGCGGTAGTTTGCGACTAACTCCGGATGGTTCACGGAGATATCGGTTGCGCGCTGTTCGAAATCGCCAACGGGATAGCCTCGCGCCTGCATCACTTCGCTGAGGAGACTGTCGGCGTCTGAGATAGCCCCACCCGGGTCATCGACGAACCGTGCTTGCGTCGCCATCCAAAGCTGGGTGAAGCGCTCGGATTCGGCGGCGGCGAGGGGATGCAGGTCAAATCCTTCGACACGCTCCTCGCGTTCGGCCAACTCAGCCTCGCCCTTTTTCCGACCGACCTCGCCTACGGCGTTGTCATATTCACTTCCGAACTTAGTTTGTAATCGTTGTGTACCGCGTTGCTGGTTTCGCGCCTTTACGCGCAGCAACACGACTGCGGCTATTGCCACGACCACTACTACGGCAACCACGATCCAGATTTCCATGGAAAGAACTCCCTTCAGATGAGACGCTGATGAGTGCCACCCAAGCACAACCTTGATCCGGACGCGCGTCGGTGGCTTGCATCACCACTGTGCGCCTCGGTGTCTGTCCAAAATTGACAGAGGACTCGGCCACCTACGCTGGTCAACGATCTTCTGCGCCTGACCAGACAGGCCAGCGCCCCCAGCGGTGTTGCTGCCGCCACCGGCTCCGTCGTCGCCCGGGGCCACTTCGCCGACGACGCCACAGACAACGAAACCTGCGCCCCCTACTGCCACTTCTGGATGAGTTCTCGCCGCTTACGTCACTTAGGGAAGAGGACCAATCGAGGTGCCGCAGTTGAGCCTACCGGCCGTTGCTGCGGCGCGCGGCAGGCGTCATGATCGAAAACGCCGGATGGCCCCAAAGGCGCCGCCTGGAGGAGCTCGAGTTGGCCGTTTACAAATTGTCCGGATATCCGAAGGAACTGCGCCTTTCAGATGGATCGACCGTGTTGGTGCGCCCGATGGTGCCAGCCGACGCGAAGGAATTGCTAGCGTTCTTCCAGCGAGTCCCGGACGAAGAACGTTACTTCCTCAAAGACAGTGTCGTCTCTGAATCGGTGATCAACGGTTGGGCGAATCACCTGGACTACGATCGGGCATTGCCGTTGCTCGCATTCGATGGCGAACGAATCTGTGCCGACGGCGTGCTTATCCGCCACCGCGGCGACGCCCGGTCGCACTACGCGGAGGTTCGCATTGTCGTAGACCCAGAGTACCGGCGGCACAGCCTTGGCACGGCGATCATGCGGGCGGCCATTGATATCGCCTGGGACGCCGAAATCGATGCGGTCCAGATCGAGTTTGTGGACGGGATCCAGGATGACGCTCGCAAAGCCGCGCTCACATTCGGAGGCGAAGAGGCTGGCACCCTAAAGGACGCCGTCCGCGATCACAGCGGCAGCCCGCATGACGTGGTCTTTATGCGCATCCCGTTGGGCCGGTCGTGGCAGTGGTCGCGCTACTAGTCTGAAGGCCGCGTTCATCGAGGTGGCTCCCAGGTCCGCGATTGGTCCCCGATGCTCCCTGGCTGTAGGAACGACGAGTCGACGAATCCGGGCCACGTAGCTCACGCGGAACGTGTTCCAAACAAGGGCTTCGCCTTCGAGCTCTGCGTAGTAGCAATAGGCGATACGCGGGCGTTGGACACGCGCTTTCCGTTAAAGGTCGCAGTACGCTGATTGGGCGGAATCCCCGAATTCAACCGGTAGTCCTTTCACGATTCCGATTAGCTTGTCATGCCAGCGAGCCCAACGAGGGCGCGGCCGTGCTCGACTTCGCCCATGTGTCGGAGGCCGTGCTGGTAAACGAAGCACTCAAGAACTTCGAGCTTTCGCAGCGGAGCATCCGGGCCGATGACAATGGCGCAGAAGGTGTTCTGCATGTGCGGCGGCAGCTTCGGCATGAGCACCTCGCCAAGAAGATCGGCGTTGATGGTGGCAAGGACGGAGGCTGTGCGGGCCAATACCTGGGCCTGGTACGCCTTCCATGCGTCGATGTCCGACAACCGCAAGTGCTCCATCTCGGCAACGGTCTCTTCGCGGCCCATCGCATCGACGCTGACGCCGACCTTGTTGGCCCACTCGCCGCTTACCCAGAGGGGTGCTGCCCGCAGGAACGGACCGCTGATCGATTGGTCCTGGGCGCGGATGTAGTGGCTGAAGCTGAAGGCCATGGGCAGAACGCCTTCGCGCTCGTGGTGGTTCATCTGTTCCAGCGTGAGATCGCTGACCGCCCGCTCCCAAAGCGTGTTCAGCGCTCGAATGCGGTTTCGCAGAGAGTCGACAAATGCCTGAACTTCCATGTGGTGCTCCTCAAGTCGCTCTGTTGAAGGTCCGCTTGATGACTGGGATGTGCTGCATGTCTCGGGCAACACGGACGGCCCCGGCGTAGAGATCGCTCATGCCGGCCATGAACTCTGCCTCCGGCGCGTCCAGGCTGGGAAGTGGCGGGATGATGTGGGAGAGGACGACTTCACCTACTCCGCCTTCGGCGGCCAGCTTTGCAATCTCCAGCGTTCCGATGTGATAGGACGGCACGTCGCTCATCAGACCGGCCTCACGAATGCGGCCCCCCGCCATTAGACCGGAGATGAACTGTTCAACCATGGGAATGTTCATCGCCTCGCAGACGAGCATGTCGGCCCCTACCGAGGCGGCGGCAAGCGATTCGCAGAACGCCGTGTCACCCGAGAGTACGACCATACGGCCATCAAACTGGGCCCGGAAGCCAAAAGCCGGCACCACGGGAAAGTGGTCGACCTCGAAGCTTTCAAAGGCGAGACCGCCGAGCTCAAGAAATCGTTCGGGCGACCGGGAAACCGGAACTTCGGTGACCTCAACCTTGATCCCGTCCGGGTGCAACTTGTCGCCGTGGTGGGCAATGCGGAAACCGATGTCCCTGCGCAGGGCGAGCAGGAATCCGTCGATCATCTCCTGAGTACCGTCCGGCCCGAACACTCGCAGCGGCGTCGTGGCCCCGCCGGTCCAACGCTGGAAGAGGAAGTCCGGCACGTCGGTCATGTGGTCCGTGTGCATGTGGGTGAAAAGCGCAACGTCAATGGTGTTTGGGCGTATGCCTGAGGGAATCAGGCGACGAGCAGCACCCCAGCCACAGTCAACCAGCACGTTGGTCTCGCCAGCGACGACGACCTGCCCGGCGCCACAGCGGTCGAGGCTGGGGAGCGGACTGCCGGTGCCAAGGAATACAACTTCGAACCGTTCACTCATTGGTTTGCCTCGAAAAAGCGAATGCGGACGGACGCGAGTTCTTCGCCCCCGTCCTGCTGAAGGAAGTGACGGCAAACCGGCTGATTTCGGTCACGCCACTCGGCGGCCGTCGCACGAAGGGTCTGCGGGTGGCCCGGGAGGGAAACTATCGGTTTCGGCGCTCCGATCGATCATTGTCCACGATTCTTCGCCACGGGGGCCTGCCAAGCAAGATGAGTTGGCGTTCGCACAGCTCGCGGGCCGTTCATTCCCGCATAACCACGTCAGTACCGAGCAGACGAAGCTGCTAATAGTGGATGGCGCGCCCAACGCCGCCGCCGGCCGCGATCGAATCGCCCGTGACCGCAACCGAGAGTGGTGAAGCGAGGAACGCGACGAGGTTCGCGATGTCCGAGGAATCGATCACGCGGCGCACGGCGTTCTGGTCGGCGAGCCGCTGTCGCGCGACTTCCAAGGTCTCTCCGCGGCGCTCCGATTGCGCCTGGAAGGTGCGCTCGAGGCCCTCGGTCCAGGTAAGGCCCGGATGAACGCAGGTGACGTTGATCCCGAACGGTCCGAGCTCATCGGCAAGGTTTTTGGTCAGAGCGGCAACGGCGATGTTGCGCATGCTGCCCACGGCATTGCCCGTTTGGCGGGCCGCCAGCCCGCTGATGTTGATGATCCGGCCCCAACCGTTCGCCTTCATCGCTGGTGCCACCTCCCTTGCACAGCGAAGGTAGCCGAGTACCTTTGTGTTCATCTCGGTCGTGAAAATCTCGTCGGGGAGGTTCTCAATGCCGGGCTGGGGTGGCGCACCGCCTGGCCGCGCTGCGTTGTTGATAAGGATGTCTACGCGGCCAAGCTCGCCAGTCACAAATTCGACCATCGTCCTTACGGAACCGCTATCAGAGGTATCGACGGTGGCGGTCAGGACTCGCTTTCCGGTGGCAGCCTCAATGTCAGCGGCGGCCTCGGTCAACGCTTCGGCGCCGCGCGCGACGATGGCCACGGATGCGCCCTCGGCCACCAACAGACGCGCGATCGCCTTGCCAATTCCCCGACTCCCGCCGGTGACGAGGGCTATTTTCCCGTCTAGTTGAAGATCCAAAGTTGTGGCCTCCTCGGCAGTTCAGCGGGCAGGCGATCCTGGCACAATCCCGGTGACGGTGGTTTCGATGCTGTAGACGCTGGTGGCGGCGGTCATGAAGAGTGTGGAGAAGTCGTTGCC
>JBDUAL010000130.1:0-5442 GCA_040004685.1 Anaerolineaceae bacterium
CCGCCCTGGGTGGCGGTGGCGCCGCCGCTATCGTCATCGCCGCAACCGACGAGGCCGATAGCGCCCGCGCCGACGGCGGTGAGCGCGCCGCCGCGAAGCGCGGTACGGCGGCTCAGCTTTCGGCGTAGCCAGTAGTTGGAATTCTCTTCCATGTGGACTGATCCCTCCCTGTTTCCCTTTTCCTGGGTCCTGTGTGTCCCGTATATAGAACGTCTACTGCCGTAGGCGTGGATCCAGTACGTCGCGAAGTGCGTCTCCGAAGAGGTTGAAGCTGAGGACGGCCGCGCTAATCGCGAGGCCGGGCATGAAGGCCGTCCACCACGCTACCTGCCATGAACCGCGCGTCTCGCCGAGCATGGTGCCCCAGCTCGGGTGTGTGGCGTCGGCGATGCCGAGGCCGAGGAAGCTCAGTGCTGCCTCGGCGAGGATGGCATTGCCGATCTGGATGCTGGCGATGACGATGATCGGTGCAACGACGTTCGGCAAGACGTGGCGGAACATGATCCGTGGCGTGGTGTTGCCCACACATTGCGCCGCCTCGATGTATTGCAGGTTGCGAATGCTGAGGACGGAGCCGCGCACGATACGGGCCGTGGTGGGCGCGATGATGATGCCGATGGCGAGGCTAATCAACAGGTAGGACTTGAAGCTGAAGCCGCCCTTGGTGCTGAAGATCGAAATGAAGAAGATGAGGAAGACCAGGGGCGGGAAGCCAAGCATGACATCCAGCACGCGGCCGATGAGGAGATCCACCCAACCGCCGAGATAGCCGCCCAACAATCCCAGCAATGTGCCGAGAGCGGTGCCGACAAAGACCGCCCCAAAGCCGACACCGAGGGAGATGCGGCTGCCTACGATGACCCGACTAAACATGTCCCGGAAGAGATTGTCGGTGCCAAACGGAAAGCTGCCCGATGGCGCCTGTAAGCGGGGAAACGTCGTAGCATCGACGGCGTGCGGAGCAAGCTGGCTGGCGAAAACCGCAACCAAAATAAGAAATATGCAGACGACGCCGGAAATGGCGCCAATCGGCTTTTTCAACGCCACACGCCAGAGCTTCGAAGCCGGGCTTCGTTTCCTTCGAATGTCTCCGCCCACGAGCGGCCTGGTTGCTTCGGCGGCCGTTGCCATCACGAGTACCTGATTCGCGGGTCAATCCAGGCATAGCTGAGATCGACCAGGAGGTTGATGGAGACCAGGACTGTTGCGAACAACAACACCACAGCCTGCACCTGAGAATAATCCTTCGCGCGGACGGCGGCCAGCGTGAAGCCGCCCAGTCCTGGGAGCGCAAAGATTGATTCAAGCACCACGGTACCGCCGAAGAGCACGCCAACCTGCAAGCCGAACAGAGTGGTGACCGGAATCATCGCGTTGCGAAAGGCGTGGCGCACCACCACGCCACGCTCTCGGAGTCCTTTGGCGCGGGCCGTGCGAATGTAGTCCTGTCGAAGCACTTCTAACATTGATGACCGAACAACGCGGGCGAGGCTCGCGCTCAACGCCACGCCGAGAGCGATGGCGGGAAGGTACAGCTGTTCGAGGTTTTTGAAGGGGTCTTCCCAGATGTTCGCGTAACCCACGGGGGTACTGTAGTGCCACCACTTCGTGGGGAAAATGATCAACATTGTGCCGAGCCAGAACGCCGGAACGCTCAGCCAGCCGATCGTCAGGAAACGCAATCCGTAATCCACCGCGGAATCTTGCTTCACCGCCGAAATCACCCCGATCGGGATCGCCAGGATGAGCGCGAAGAGGGTCGAAAGTATCGTCAACTCGACGGTGAGCGGAATGCGCTCGCTCATCTCGGTCCAGACGTCCCGCTTGGTAATCAAGGAGCGCCCAAAATCGCCATGCAGCACGCCGCCAACGTACCTGAAGTACTGCGTAACCACTGGTTGGTCGATGCCCAGTTCAGAGTTGATGGCTTTGCACTGTTGGGGAGTGACGTCAGGGGTTTGGAGGACGATTGCGCAGACGTTGCCAGGGATGACGCGCACGGCCGAGAAGACGATGATGCTGATCACGCCGAGGACAAGGAGAGAGAAGAGGACGCGCTTGACGACGTACGGTGCCATGGACTATGCCTCCCCCCTATCGCCGCGCCTGGGCCATCGCTCGCGCCGCGTAATCGGCTGATTATTCGGAGCGCTGACCACTAAGTCAATTGGCGCGGCGCCAACTACTCCGGCGCTCCCTCCTTATACGTTGAAGAGGATATTCAGGATGTCTCCATCGTGGACGACGTACTGCTTGCCTTCAGTGCGGAGGACGCCGCGCTTTTTCGCCTCCGCCTCGCTGCCGGCGGCGACAAGGTCTTCGAACTTAATTACCTCGGCGCGAATGAAGCCACGGCGGAGGTCGCTGTGAATCTTGCCAGCGGCTTCGGGGGCCGTGGAGCCGGCCGGAACTGTCCAGGCGCGGCACTCATCCGGGCCGGCGGTGAGGAAGCTGATCAGCCCGAGCAGTTGGTAGCTCATGCGGATGGCCCCCGCCATCCCGCTCTCGGTCACGCCTACCGAATCCCGGAACTCCGCCGCCTCGTCCTCGCCAAGGTCGTTCAGTTCCATTTCGAACTTGCCGCAGAAAACTGCGACATCGCGATTGGTGCGCTGGTGAGCGGCCCTGTACTGAGTTTCCAGCTCGGCTCGCCGGGCGAGGTCATCTTCGCCAATGTTGACGACGACGAGGAAGGGAGCGGCGGTCAGAAACTGAGAGCCCTCGAGGTTCTTCCAGTCCTCTTCGGTGAGGCCTTGCTCGCGGATTGGCACTTCTGATTCGAGGCCGGCCCTCATTCTTGTCAACACGTCCTTGTTACGCTGGAGGACGTCACGCTCACCCGCCTTGATCGAGCGCATCTCGGCATCGATACGTTGCAGCCGCTTTTCGATGATCGCGAGGTCGGCGAAGGCGAGTTCAAGATCCATGGTGGCGATGTCGCGGGCCGGATCGAGGATCACTTCAGGGTGTGGAACGGTCTCATCTTCGAAGGCACGAACGACGTGGATCAGGGCGTCCATGCGCGCGAGTTCGTTGATGAACTTCCCGGCCGGCCCATCGCCTTTGCCAAACGACTCGCCGGCGGCCGGAAAATCGACGTACTGGATGGTCGCGTAGGTCGTCTTCTTCGGGCGGTACATCTCAGCGAGCCGGTCTACGCGCTGATCGGGCACGTTCACCACACCGACGTTCGGCTGGGTGCTAGCGCTGTAGGCTCCGACCTGCGCGGCGCCACGAGTAACTGCGTTGAAGACCGTCGTTTTGCCCGAACGGGCGAGTCCGATGATGCCGAGCTGCATAAATCGCAGGGTACAGGAGCGAAAGCTAAGCGCTAACGGCCGACGGGCCGAAGCAGGGCTGCCCTACCCTGCGGCGCCGTCTCCAGAGAAGGGCCGATCGGCGCTCGCCAGTGGGCTCGAAGGCCCTTCTCGGATGGCTCACCGCGGTTGGAAACTGAGGCTAAAAGGTGGAGCAGAGATGGAATGACCACGCAACTGCGCCCAATAGCGCACGAAGAGCGGGACGAGTGGGTGGTTGACGCTGCCACCGGTCGCATCATTCGACGAGAGGCGGCGCGGCGTAGCGAGGCATCGGAGCATCGCCCGCGGTCGGGCGAGGTTCACGTCAGGCCGGATGGTAAGACGTTTAATCGCCAACACTGGGACGATAGAGCCTAATGGCGCAAGCGGGCTGCGAGCTTGTCACGGTACGCGGGGTTCTTGAGCGCCGTAATCATCGCGAAGTGGTCATCCAGGAATTGGTCTGCCGCTCGATTGCCCTGGACGAAACGCGCGCGGTAGACCCATGTGTTGTGAAGCTGGCTCTGCCACCACATCTCGACGCCCTCTTCGCACTGCGTTAGCTCGGCATGGCGCCTGTAACCGATCGTATAGGCTTCCACCAGCCCGGCCCCAAGAATGTCCATAAAAGAGGTAGCCCGAACCACTTCGAAGACCGGCGGCAGCAGCGCCACCATGTCCCAATCAACAACTGCCAACAGATCGCCGGCAGACCCCAGGATCACGTTGCGTTCGTGGAAGTCGCCGTGACAGACCGCGCGCTGAACGGTCGCAAAGTCAGTGGCTGGGCGGCTGAGGGGGGAGTCAATCAATTCCATGACCTGGCGAACCTGATCTTGCCGCCGCAGCTGGGCTGCTCCTGGGGAAGGGCTGTAGCGGATGAGGTCGTCCACCCGCCCAAGGTCGTCGAGGCTTTGGGCTGCATCCCAGACGGACCCGTTCGTATCGGATTGGAGCCGCGAATCGGTGAAAGGGCGGAGCGCCGCGTGCAGCTTGCCGTGGAGTTCGCCGAGCATTGTCGCGCCTTCGAGATCGATGGATCCGCGCTGGAGGTGGACGCCTTCAACCCACGGATAGACCGACCAGAAGCGGTTGCTCAGCGCATGCAGCCGGCGTCCCTTGGAATCAATCAGCGCAGTAACGACCGGGATGCCCTGCAGGGCGGTGAAATCCGAAGCGGCGAGGTTCAACTCAAGGCGTTCCCGGGAGCGAGACTTCGCGTGGAAGCGAACGAAGCGCGGGCCATCAGAAGTGGGGACGGCAAAGTTGCGGTTGATCACTGACTCAGCAACGGGAAGCGGCTCGCCTGCAAGGGTGAGTTCAAGCCGCTCAAGGACTTCGACGATCGACCGGCGCTCCTGGGAAGTGACGGTCTCGGAGGGCGCGGCTGGTTCGGGCGACATGCGGGCAGTTTGCGACGTTCTGGCGCTGTGCGCGCGTGGTGGTCGTCTCGGGGGACGGGGGTGGTTGCAGGATCGGGGCATTCGTGGCGATACTATGGACACGATGCAGACGATTGTCGCACGACTTCGAAAGGTAATGCGCTTCGCCCCGGACTCACCGGGGCGCGCCCTTTCGCGCCGCTAGACGGCTCCCCCAACGTTCTCTTCGGACTTTTCGCATATCTGTGTGTGCGGCACGCCGCTCGCAGCCGCCAGGCCCGACGCCTCACTCGCAGCCGAAAGTATTTGTAAGAGACCTGGTCGCGCCCGCCGCGACGGTTTGCGGTGCTGGCATCAGAATGACGAGTGAAAGGATGAATCCCGATGGGCGAAAAGATCTACATTTTTGATACAACGCTGCGCGACGGCGAACAGTCGGCCGGATGCGCGTTTACCCCCCAGGAGAAGTTGGAGATTGCAAAACAGCTCGAGAAGCTAGGGGTGGACATCATCGAGGCGGGATTCCCGTGCTCCACGCCGGGCGATCTCGAAGCGGTGAAAATGATCTCGCGTGAGGTACGCGGGCCGCAGATCTGTGCGCTCGCCCGTGCTGTGAAGACGGACATAGACACGGCCTGGGAGGCGATCAAGGAGGCCGCGGCGCCGCGCATCCACGTGTTCATCAACAGCTCGGACATCCAGATGGCGCACCAGCTGAACAAGGACCGCGAACAGGTGCTGACGCAGGCCGAAGCGATGGT
>JBDUAL010000131.1:0-5439 GCA_040004685.1 Anaerolineaceae bacterium
ATGCGCACAATTCCCAGGCAAGCCCAGGATGCCCTCACCGTGATCGGGGTAGTCGCGTTGGCCCTGGTCGCGATCGCGATCATGGCGTTTCGCGCCGCACCACAGCGGCCCGCAACGCACGATATCGCGTACCAGCAGTCAGGCCGATTCGATTACCAGGCCGCGGCTTCGAACGGCGACGTCTACGATAGCGGGGCGGCCACCACCGGCGAACCGGTCTACCGCCGTCTCAGCGACGGGCTCGTGGTGGGCTTCACCTACGGGCTAAGCGACAAAGCCGGAACAGCCCTGCCCGCCAGCGGTTCCTACCGGCTGACCGCGCGAATCAGTGCCGCCAACGGGTGGAAGCGCAGTATCGAACTGGGCGACGGCACGTTCTCGGCGGTTCCCTTCACTTTTTCCGGAACATTGAGCTTCGCCCAACTGCAGGCGCTGATCGACTCCCTAGAATCGCAGACCGGAGTGGCGAACGCGTCTTACACCGTCACGCTCATCCCTCGTATCGAAACCCGGAGCGAGGTCGGCGGCCTCGCCCTGGGGGCCAGCTTCGCACCCGAACTCGCGTTCACCCTGGACCCCTTGGAACTGAGGATGGCGCCGCCCTCCGGCGTCAACGATCCGCTTGTTCCGCTCAAGGGAGGAGTGTTGAAGGCGGCGGGGTTGGAACCAAACACGAAAGCGCTGCCCCTGGTTGCACTGCCGGTGACGACATGGCGCTGGATCGCCGTTGGCGGGCTCGGGCTGCTGCTCGCCGCGGCGGGCATCATCGTCCTTTCGAGCGGCCGAGTGGCCGGGGCCGATCCGCGATCAGCGTTCGCTGCACGTCTCGGCGACTCGCTCATCTCGGCAAGCCGCGTGCCCTGGGCGGATGGCGAATCCGTCGAACTCTCGTGTCTCGCTGACGTTGAGAAGATCGCCAGCCGGGAAGGTTCCGTTACTCTCCGCGAAGGCAAACCCGGCTCCCAGACCTACTTCATCCGCCTCGGCGGGATCACCTACCGCTTCCAGGAACCACGGGAGGCGCAGCCGCAATCCAGGTCGCGACGGCCGGGAGAAGCGGCGTGACCTGGGTGCGCAGGACAGCGGTGGCGGGGTTCGCCCTGCTCCTCCTCGCGCTAGTGGGGGCCAGTGCCTCAGCCAACACTGTGCCAATCACTCGCCTCAGTTCGACGACCTACGCGACTAACGCCAACCAGTTCGCCCCTGCCATCTGCGCCGGCATCAGCCTCACCGCAATCTTCGTCGGCGGCAGCGGCGGGAGCGGCAACGACCTGATCCTCGGTTCGGCGGGAAACGACACCCTCTCTGGCAACGGCGGAGCGGATTGCATCCTCGGTGGAGGGGGCAACGACAACCTGAGCGGCAACGGAGGCAACGACGTCATCGATGGCGGGCCGGGTACAGACACGTGCGACGGCGGTACCGGCACGGATGTCGTATACAACTGCGAGGTCCAATCGAACATCCCCTGAGCGTATCGCGGTCTCGCGGGCAGTTTCTGGTAGGTGTGCTGTCGCGAGTTAGACGCTCATCCCCAGGCCGTCTTCGGCGATCGCGATTTCGCCGGGGAATAGCCGTTCGGCCGTCGCCAGCAGCCGGTCCGCCTTTTCGCCGGGGTTGAGGTGCGTGAGCACGAGCTTTCGCACGCCCGCCTCTTTGGCGATCGCGCAGACCCGGCTCAATTCCGAGTGAGCGGCAGCAAAGGCGGCGCGGATCGCCTGCTGGACGTTCGGTCGCATGCCCTCCACCCAGTCTTCGATCCCCTCCGGGGAGTAGCACTCGTGGATGAGCACATCTGCCGCCTCGGCAAGCGGGACCATGATCTCGGGCGTGGGAGTGGTGTCGCCGCTAAAGACGAGACTGCGCCCCTCGTAGCGGATACGGCGGGCGAGGCAGACGAGGTCTGGCGCATGCGGGACGACCACGGAGCGAATTTCGAGGCCCAGCAGTTCGCGCTCGTCGCCGTCCGCCACTTCGACAACCGGTACCTCGAGCGGAGTGTCGTAGGTGGGGACGCGGGGCAGTCGCGAAACGAGCTGCGTAAGGCTGGCGGCGCGGGCGATGTAGGTGGCAGTACCTTTGGGTCCCTGGACAGAAGGGATCACGCCGTTGGGGAAGACCATATGGGCCAGAAGCTCGGGGAAACCCTGGACGTGGTCCATGTGCAGGTGGCTGATCAGGACCGCGTGGATGCGGCGCATTGAGACGCCAGACTCGATGATCCGCCAGAGCGAACCGGGGCCGCAATCGAGCAGGAAGGCGTCGTTGTCCCGCTCAAGGAGGATGGAGGTTGCCGCTCGTGGGGGCGTGAGGGCACCCGCGGCGGTGCCGCAGAAGGTGATGTTCACGCTTCCGGATCGAGGACCGCGAAGTGCTCGCCGAGTGCCAGTTCGAATCCGGGCAGGGCGATGGAGTCGAGCGTCTGGTCGGTGCCGAGGATGAACTCGCCTTCGCTGCTGAAAAGCTCGACGGTGCGCATGCGAGGATCCACCAGCCAGCATTCATCGACGCCGTTGGCGCCGAAAAAGCGGCACTTCGCTCGCAGCTCGTTGTGCGTCTGGCCGGGCGAACGAATCTCAACCGCAAGCGTTGGCGGGAGTTGCGCCCCGAAGCGCATTCCCTTGGTGTAGTAGCTGACATCTGGCAGGCGGTAGTTTGCCTCAGGGAAGCGCGCCCGCATCTCCGGCCCGAGCCGTCCCCCAAATCGGGCGCGGTAGGCCCCCAACCGGATGATGAATTCGCCTCCAAGGGCACCGTGTTCTTCGTCGCCCATTGGTTTTTGGAGCACCCATCCATCGATGTATTCGAGGTATGGCTTGTCTTCGGGCAGGAAGAGGTATTCGTCCTCGGTCATTCGCATACCGTGGTAAGCGGCGAGGCACGTCTGGGCCGCGGAAGTTGGTGATGAAGCCAATGTGGCCAGTATACGCCCGCCGAATCGGCTTAGGCCGCAACCCGCCTTAGGCGCGGAAGCGGATAATGAGTGTGCCTCGCCCCGCGCGCAGCGGGACGAGAAGAGGATTCCGCAGCAATGACCGCCTTCACAGACCTTGGCCTGAGCGAGGCCGTGCTCCAAACCATCGATGGATTGGGGTACGAAGAACCTACCCCTATCCAGGCGCACGCCATCCCGCCGCTGATGCTGGGCAAGGACATCATCGCCCAGGCGCAAACCGGTACCGGCAAGACGGCGGCGTTCGCCATTCCGCTCGTTGAGGCGGTGGATCCCGCTAACCGCAACGTCCAGGCCGTGATCGTCCTGCCAACTCGTGAACTGGCGGTGCAGGTTGCGGAGGCGGTGCACGCCCTGGGGCGCGGCCGCAACATCTCCGTGCTGCCGATCTACGGCGGCCAGGCGTACGACAGGCAGTTGCGGGCACTGCGGGCGGGCGTCCAGATCGTCGTCGGGACGCCGGGCAGGATGATGGATCACGTCCGCCGCGGCACCCTCAAGCTGAACACGGTGCGCACCGTGGTGCTGGATGAAGCGGACGAGATGCTGGACATGGGATTCCTCGAGGACATCGAATTCATCCTCGACCAGGTGCCTGAAGAGCGTCAGATCGCGCTCTTCTCCGCGACTATGCCGTCACGCATCGAAACGTTGGCGAGGCGCTACCTGCGGGAGCCGCAGCGCGTCACGATCGCCCAGGAGACGCGCACGGCACCCCAGACCAAGCAGCTCTTCTACCAGGTGCCCTACTCGCGCAAGATTGAGGTGCTGAGCCTCATCCTGGACTTCGAATCGCCCCAATCGGCGATCATCTTCTGCCGTACGAAGCGCGAGGTGGACTCACTGGCGGAGGCGCTGGAGTCGCGCGGCTACGCAACGGCGGCGATCCATGGCGACATCAGCCAGGCGCAGCGCGAACAGCAGCTGCGCGCCTTCCGCGACGGCCGGGCGGAGCTCCTGATCGCCACCGACGTGGCCGCCCGCGGCCTGGACATCCCAGACGTTTCGCACGTCATCAACTACGACATCCCGGATGACACCGACGCCTACGTCCATCGCGTGGGGCGGACCGGGCGCGCCGGTAAATCGGGCGAAGCGATAACCCTCGTCACTCCACGCGAATTCCGGCTGCTGCGGATGATCGAGCAGCAGGTTGGCAAGAAGATAAAGGCCCTCCAGCTGCCAACCCCGGCCGACATCGTGGCGCGGCGGCGAGAGGCGTTCGTTGACGCGCTGCGAGGGGCGATCGAAGAAGGGGCGGGCCGCTCGTACTCGAAGATGGTGGAAGGGCTCGCCCAGCAGTACGACCCGCTGGCGATCGCCCGCGCAGCCGTCTACCTCGCGGTCAGTGACGCCAGCGGCCGCGAACCGATCTGGGCGGAGGCTGGCAACACGCTGGATGAGACGCCGAGCGCGGAAGGCCCTTCCGCGGGCGAGCATGGCATGACCCGGCTCTTCCTCGACGCCGGCCGCAAGCAGGGTATCCGCCCCCAGGACCTTGTCGAAGCGTTCGCGACCACGGCGGGCGTCGCGCCTTCGACGATCGGCACGATCGACCTCTACGCGAGCTTCGCATTCGTTGAAGTGAAGCCGGCGGCGGCGAAGAAGGTGCTGGAGCTTGCCCAGGTTATCGATATCCGAGGGCTACAGATCCACGCCAAGAAGGCGCTGCCAAAAGGCGCCGAGTAGCGCGGAACGCATCCTCTCAGCTCACCCGCAGCGACCTGGTGGAGCGGTGGCCAGCGCTGACGAGACGGAGCTGGGCGGCCTCGAATTCGGCGCGCGCCGATCTGCCAAGGTCGGCCACGGCCTGCCCTTCGGCGACCGTGAGCGGCTCGAAGCGCGCATGCACGACAACGAGGTCGCCGACGGTGTGCTGGAACCCGACCGCCTGGCAAGGGAGATCGATCTCTCCGTCGCCGGCTTCAACCCGGAGGGTAAAGTGTTCCGCCTCCCAGCTAACCGCTTCAATCGCGATCCCGTCCAGCGAAAGATCAAGGATGCGACCTTCAACGGCTGTCTCTCCGGTGACGAGCCGGCAGGGACGGTAGGTAGGGAAGCGGGCCGAGGCGCGCTTTTCGGCCGGATTCTGCCAGGGGCCAAGCGCTGCAGCCGAGAGCTGCGTGCCTGGATCAGCGCTCTCTTCGATGGCGATGTAGTGTCCCGCCTCAGCTTCGCCCGAAACGAGGAGATAGGGCCTGGAGACGCCCTCAAACGGCGGCTCGAGCGTCACTTCGACAGCGTTGCCGTGGCGGCTGGAAACGGTGGCCGCGAACGTGGTCGCATGGCCCCCATCGCCCACGCTCACGAGCGTAACGCGGTCGCCGAAGCGCAGCGTACCGATGTTTTCCATGCTCTCTTTATCGGCACGGCGTCGCCCAGGGATGAGTCCTTGCGCGACAGCTGTACGAGGGAGCGCTATAATTGTCGGGCGGGGTTGCTGCGCGCGGCGGTCCGCTCCCAATGCGCGCACTCCCCGCTATATT
>JBDUAL010000132.1:0-5436 GCA_040004685.1 Anaerolineaceae bacterium
ATGAAGACGACATCCCACACCAATCCGAACAACGCAACGTATCCGAGTACGTAGAAGAACGTTTCGTTAAACGAATCGGGGCCGCGGAGCAGCGCGAAAAAAAGCGAAACGAATGCACCAAGTGATGCAAGCATTGCCAGCCGGGTTTGCCAGCGACCCATAAGCGTTGGCGTCATGGCGCGGCCTTCCTGACCCATTTCCACCATTGCCAGACCGACGAGAGTCCGTTTAGGCGCCTCAACCCTCGGATGCCAACGTCCTGCATGGCATCGACGGCACGTAGGGCAGTGAACTGGAGTCCAAGAAAGCTGTCGACTGCCGCCATGGGGCCACCCAGCGTCAGCGCGCCCGAGGCGTACATGCGTGATTGCCCATGCCTCATTGCAGCGAGTTCGTAGTCGTTTGTCACCGCGAGGCGGCCAAGTTGGTTGAGCGGAACCTGGTACCGTTCGAGCAGATCGGCCAGGAGCGGGCTGCGGCGGGCGGCCGCTACCAAGCCGGTGCAGTCGATAACGAAATCAGCGATGAGCGATAGGTCGCCTCCGCCGCCAAGGGTGCTGTGAATCCGGGTGTTGACCCGACCATCCACAGTGGGCTCGACTGATTCGACGGTGCCGAATTCCGACCGATACCAGCCCTCGCGGCCGCCATTAGTGACGATCTGTCGCCAATCCCGGCGATTGGCGGTGGACGTCCCGCCCAGCACATCGAGCAACGCCTTGCGGTCTTCGGGGGAAGATCGCTCGATTTTGTCGAGGAATTCCCCTCCCCAGCAAGACTTCGGCCAGTTGAACGGTTGAAACTCATACTGCTCATCCACGCAGCGCCGGGCGAATCCGTAACGATGACCTGCGGTGAGACGGGACCGATGCAGGTGAATAACCTGAATCTTCGGGTTCAATTGCCGCTCTTCGTAGAGCCGCTGGAGCACGCGTGAAGCGACGATTCCGCGGCCCCGAAGCAGCACCACGCCTCCACGCTCGCGCAGCCGTTCATAGATTGGAGCGTGTGGTTCGTAGGCATTGACAACTCGTTCGAAGTCACCGTGAGACTCGCGGTAGGCCGCGAGATCTGGGAGCAATTGCACCGCCGGGTAGCCGATCGACAGGTGCATGACGCGCGCGGAAACAGCGATGTAGCGACGCTGATCGGCATCGCTTTGCGAGAGTATGGCAACGAGCCGGCCCTCCTCGCTTTTGCGAATCGCCCGGATTCGGCCGTGGCGGAGCATCTCCGGCCAGCCAATTCGTTGCGCTTCGTGGTCGACTGAAGAAACAACATCGCGCAGCTTCGGCGTATATGTTCGCGCCATGACTGGCTCCCCGAACACGCTCCAGAAGGCACTCAACCCGGTTCGGATATGGCCGCGTCGAAATTCACGCACGCCTTCACGGACCGCATATCCAGGGAAGCCCCAGATGTTATCTGGCGTGGATTCGGAATTCGAACGTATGCGCTCGTGTGTTGGAATCTGTGAGTTCTCGCAAAGTCGGGCCCACCGCGCCATCGGCGAACTCCCGATCCCCAGCGCAGCAATGTCGCTCTTCGCCATGCCGCTCGCCCTCAGGAGATCGACAAACACGAAGCTGCCGATACCCGCACCGAGCGTGGCAACCTCGACAATCTGCACATCAATCCCGAGTTCTTTCAGTGCCCGCTCAGAAAGGAGCGGCGCAGCGAGGATAGCCTCGGGAATCCCGCCATCGGAGGGCTGACCGGTTGGGGCAACCGAAACGCGCGCACCACGGCCGGGAGAACTCCCGGGAACTACCGTCACGCCGGCGTCCAAGATGTCGGGAGAGTGAGGGTCGAGGCCTACGACAGTTTCCCATCCGGGCTGCTGCACCTCAGTGCTGGTGACCACGAGCGAGATGCCGCCAATGCCGAGTTCATCGCCAATCTGAATTTCGGTCGTCGTTATTCTCTCGCCGTCAAGGAAGGTCCCATTTCGGCTGCCAAGGTCTTCAAGGGTGCCGCGGCTTTGCTCGTCGACGATGATCCTGGCGTGGGTGCGGGAGACCATCGGTGAGGGCAGCACAACGTCGTTGTCCGCGGCGCGGCCAATCACGGTCGTGCCAGGAACCAGTTCGAACTCCTGCTCGATCTGGTTCTCGCCCATCCACTTAAGAATCAGCCTAACCGGCATCGCAGCCAACTACTCCTATTTCAGCCATCGGTGCTGAGGAACGTGCACGAACCGCCTGCCCTCAAGAAGTACACCTCGATAAGGTTGGCCGTGCCGGTGTTCGCGTCCTGGTACGTATTCGTCACTTTGGCAGAGCCTGATTCTCCGGCTGTTGTCAGCGGATACGAGAATTCGAAGGTCGGGAATGTAAACGTGAACCGACCTATGTAAAAGTTGGATCCTTCCTGAGTGACGTCGACCAGTTCGCCGGGGAAAATGAAACCGCCTTCCGTGCCAACTTCCTCAAGTAGATAGGTTGTTGGAAAACGACTGCCCACGGCCCGGCCGAACGGACAAGAATTTGAAGTCACCTCGAAGTCATAGGTCCAGACGCCGGACGAGATCGGGAACGGTACCGATGTTGGCGCGGGCCGCACAGTCGAAGTCGGAACAGGAGTTGGGCTTAGCGATGGCGGCGTCGCACTAACTGCAGTCAAAGATCCCGCGGGCGTCTGCGACACAGTGGTTGCTCGAGCTACGAGCGCCGTCGCGCGCGGAGGCGTTTCGCCATTGCGAACAGAACTGATGACCTCGGCCGAGCGTCGCGCGAGGGCCTCTGCCTCGGATACGTCCGCCGGTGGTGTGACGGACGCGATGACGACAACATCGCCTTCCCGCTGATAGCAGGTGCGGGAGTCGCCAGTAATCGGCGCGTCCGGACGTGCTGGTCCGGACGAACACCCCGAACTGCCGGAGACTCCTGATTGTTGGAGTAGTGCATTCAGATAGCGGCGCGCATTGGCCGTCGAAGGGAAGACCACCATCTCCACAACGGAGGTGATTCCCTGAAATGTGCTGCTCACTCTGACCGAGTCAATCGCCCCTTCGTCGGCTGCAGTTGCGGACGACCTCGATACGCGTGAAGTCGTCGTGCCGAACGCCCGGAAAGCTTCAGGCGCTTGGTCATCGAGTAGATTGACGAGTTCTGCGCCGCCTACCTCCCCAGGCGAGCCCGACTCGTCCCGGGCGCGGAGAAGGCCGACAGCAAGAACGGCGATCGCCGCCACGCCCACGAGGACAGATCCAGCCAAAACCATGCGCTTCCGCCCCGAGCCATGCAACGACCCTTGGGCCGGAGGCGTAGGCGCTCGACTCGACGGCGCCGCCGAGCCGGAGCGGTCGCCGGGCCGGCCGGATTCAGGAACCACAGCACCCGACGATCCGACAAGTATTGCTGGAGCGACGATCGTGGAGTCGCGTTCCGAAGAGGCGCTGAAAGCCGCGACAGTTTTCTCTTGCGCGATGATGGTCGCTTCACCCGTTTGAGCCCCGGCCACGGGAGCTGCCACCGTCGGTGAACCGGGTCGTCCGACGATATCGTTGGCAACGCTTGCGACTCTGGTCGCCTCTGCTTCAGCTTCGAGGGTTGTAGCGGGAGCAGATGGTGGGCCGATGGTGACCGGTGGCACGGCCGTGGCGGCGACTGCTGCGGTGGCCGTGTTTGCCGATGCTCGCAGGTAGCGCTGAACGCGCTCAAGAGCACCGGCCAACTCCGAGGCGGATTGGTACCGGTCCTGCGGATCCTTTTCGAGGCACCGGCGCACGATGTTGACGAACGGGTCAGGTAGATTGTGAAGCGGCCCTACCGGCAGCGAAGACTCGGCATGCTGACGCATCACGTCGAGGGGAGAACCGGAATACGGCGGATGGCCGGCCACCATGGAGTAGAGCACCGCGCCGAGCGCATAGATGTCGCTGCGACGGTCCGCCTCGCCGCGCGCCTGTTCCGGGGAGGCATACAGGATCGAACCGACGAATCCTCCCACTTCTGTCACGCCGCCTCCGCCCACCCTTCGAGCAATGCCGAAGTCAGCAACTTTCACCGTATCTTCGCCAACGATCAGGATGTTCTCGGGCTTGATGTCCCGGTGCACCACTCCGCGAGCTTCCGCTTCTTCAAGTGCGCGAGCGACTTCGGATGCACTGCGGACCGCGCGCATCGGGCTGAGTGGCCGCTCTTCGAGGAGCTTCGCCACTGATGGCCCACCTGCGTACTCCATCACGAGGAACAGATGCCCCTCGGCCTGCCCGTAGTCGAGGAGGCGCACCGTGTATGGCGACCGCAGGAGGGCCGCAACGTGAGCTTCGCGCTCAAACCGTTCGCGAAAGGCCTCGTCTTCTGCGAGGTGCGGATGGAGGAATTTAACTGCGACTCGAGTTCGATCCCGACGATCCTCGGCCTCGAAGACAGACCCCATCCCTCCGGTCCCAAGGCGACGGATCAGCCGATAGTGTTTCAGCACCCTGGGAATGTTGGGAGGGAGTGTGTCGGCCATACCTGCGTAGCTTAGACGCAGCGAGACAAATCAAACAGACCATAGACGCGCGTTGCTGATCGCGCCGTGGTGGTGCAAAACTCGATCCCGCCGAGATCTCGAGTGCAAGAGGCGGCATGATGACCGACCGGAGGGTAGGTCATGCGTCTCTATCTGGGGCTCATCGTTGGATTGCTGAGACGGGCATTACGCCCGCGCCAAGATCTGCTGATGGACAACCTCGTGCTGCGACAGCAGCTCGCGGTCTGCATGCGCCAGCCACGGCGCCAGCACCTGCGCCGCGAGGATCGCCTGTTCTGGTCGATCGTCGCCAGGACATGGACACCGTGGCGGTCGCACCTCCAGCTCGTTCAGCCCGAGACTGTCATCCGCTGGCACCGCTCGGCCTGGCGCCACTACTGGACATGGAGGAGTCGTCGGCGCGGGCCAGGTCGTCCCCGGATCAGCGCTGAGGTCCGGGACCTGATTGTTCGGATCGCGCGTGAGAACCCGCGCTGGGGTGCGATCCGGATCGTGGGCGAGCTGCGGGCGTTGGGCTTCGACGTCAGCGCTCGGAGCGTCCGTCGCTACCGTAGGCAGGCACTGCGGCGGCCGCCGTCGCAGTCGTGGCGGACCTTCTTGAAGAACCACGCCCCGCAGATCTGGGCAGTCGACCTGTTCGCCGTGCAGACCGTCACTCTCCGCACCCTGTATGCGATCGTCTTCATTACCCATGACCGTCGTCGCATTGTCCATATCAACGTGACAAGGAAACCAACCGCGGCCTGGGTCTGGCGCCAGCTGATCGAGGCCACGCCGTGGGGGCTCCAACCGAGACACCTGGTCCGCGACCGCGATCGCTGCTACGGGACGGACTTCATCGACAGGGCGGACCGGATCGGCATCCACAGCGTGCTCACTCCGGTGCGGGCGCCAAACGCGAACGCCGTCTGTGAACGCGTGATCGGAACGCTTCGCCGCGAGTGCCTCGACCAC
>JBDUAL010000133.1:0-5433 GCA_040004685.1 Anaerolineaceae bacterium
CTATGCGCCGTTCCGCCTTCTAGGATGGTCTGGCCGCGGGATGAGTCTCCAGCGGAGCAGGTGGTAACGCGTGGGCATGCTGGACGAAGGCTTTAGCGGCCGGCCGCAGCAGGGTTCGAGCCGAAACCGGCCGCATGGAAACCTGAACATCCTGCGCGTCGCCATCATCGTGCTTTTTGGCATTCTGACGGTGCGACTCGTGTACATGCAGCTGATCAATGGCGCGGACTACGCAAGGCGGTCAACCGAAAACCATATTGTGACCGCGAACGTGCTGCCCACGCGCGGCCTGATCACGGACCGAAACGGCGAGCCACTGGTACAGAACGTCGCCGAATACACCGCCACGCTCACTCCGGAGTTTCTGCCGGATGACAAGGACGTGCGCTACAAGATCTTCCTCCGCCTCGCCGGCCTCACGGGTGCGCAGGTGTTGGACATCCAGACGCGAGTGAAGAGCGCCGAAGACGATGGCCTCGCCTTCATTGCGATCCCGATCAAGAAACACCTCAGCCGGGACCAGGCGATCATGATGGAGGAGGCCTCGGTGGACTTGCCAGGGGTCAAACTCGCCATCAGCCCCGGGCGACTGTACCCGGCGGGAGATGCGTTCTCCCATGTCCTTGGACACATTGGCGCGCAGGATGCGAAGGAGAACGCAGCCCTGCGAAGGCTTGGCTACGCCAACGACGAACCGGTGGGCAAGGACGGGCTGGAGGACCGCTACGAGAGCGACCTTCGCGGGAAGATCGGCTATAGCCGGGTAGAGCAGGACGCGCAGGGCCGACTGATCAACTCACTGAAGACGGATGATGCCGTCCCCGGCAATAGCCTCAACCTATCGATCGACGCCGGGCTACAGAAATTCGTGGCCGAACTATTGCAGGATTCGATGCACGATACGAGCGGCGTGTGGGGCGACGCGCGCGTGGCGGCCGCGGTGGTGATGAGCCCGAAGACAGGCGAGGTCTATTCCCTGGTCTCGCTGCCGACGTACGACAACAACATCTTCGCCCAGAGCGACAAGCGCGCAACCGAGTACGAAGCGTTGGCGAACGACAGCGTGCGCACGCCGTTCCTCAATCACGCGCTTAGTGCGGCAGCGCCCGGATCGACGTTCAAGCTGGTGACAGCCTCGGCTGCGCTGCAGAACGGGAATATCAGCCCGAATACGCCCTGGAACGTTTCTAGCACGAGGCTTGAAATCAAGGGTGAAAACGGCGTCATCTACGACCTGGTCGATTGGCGCGCACATGGATTGATCGACCTATACGGGGCGATCCAGTGGTCTTCGAATATCTACATGGAGATGGCGTCCTGCGGGATCCTGGGTAAGGTGAACGGGCTCGGGAAGGACATCGAGACCTCGGCGGTAATCCTGGGGAACTACGCGCGGGCGTTTGGGCTTGGGTTGCCGACGGGGATCGACTTGTATGGCGAAAGCGATGGACGTATCCCGGACCCGGCGTGGAAGAAGCGCGTCACCAAGGATCCTACCAACTGGTTCTATGCGGACACCTGTTTCATGGGCATTGGGCAGGGCGATGTGACCTCGACGCCGTTGCAGATCGCGAGGATGACAGCGGCGGTGGCGAACGGCGGCACACTTGTCACCCCGCACCTGGTGAACGAAGTTGTCGATCCGAGCGGCAAAACGGTGCGGACCACAAAGACGGAGACGAAGAGCGTAGGCATCAACCCGAGTTACCTGCAGGTGGTTCGCGATGGGATGCACCTCTCCGTTCAATCGGGTGCAGGGCTTAAAGCGTCTCAGCCCGGAGCGGATATTGCCGGCAAGACCGGGACGGCCGAGTTCACAGAGAAAGGCGTGAAGAAGCAGCACGCATGGTTCACTGGCTTCGCCCCGTTCAGTGATCCTGATGTAGTGGTGACGGTCTACTTCGATCTCGGCGTTGGCGGGGACAAGGCGGCGCCCGTAGCCGGAAAGATCATCAAGTATTTCGAAGAGAACGTGAAGCATTGAGCAGCGTCTCCTCCTACGGCAGCGGTCGCGCGTCCCCGTATGCCGCCACGCGGTCTGGCGTCTTCCGAGGCTGGGATCGCTTCGATTACTGGATCGTGCTGGCGTCGCTCGGGCTCGTGGCGATGGGGTTGTTGCTGATCTACAGCGGCTCTGCTCGAACGTACCAAGGTCCCGCGGCGAGCTTCGCCAACCCGGTAGCCAAGCAAGTGATCTTCGCCACAGTCGGATTCGGGCTGATGCTGGTCGTTTCGAAATTGGACTACCACTACTTAACGCATTACTCGTGGCTGCTGTACTTCACGGGGCTGGTCGCGCTGGTCGCAATCCTGGTGATTGGCCAAACGGCGTTCGGATCCACGCGCTGGTTTGATCTTGGACCAATCCAGGTTCAGCCTTCCGAGTTCGCCAAAGTGGCCACCATTCTGACGCTTGCCCGCTTCTTCAGCGAGCATGGCGGAGACGCGAAGGACCTGAAGACACTTGTGCTCTCGCTCTTGATCGTGGCGCCGGTGGCGGGACTCGTGTTTATCGAACCAGACCTAGGGACGAGCCTGGTGTTCTTTGCGATCTGGCTCGGCGTGGTCATCGTGGCGGGGGTCAGCCGTAGCCATCTGCTGGTGATGGGGGCGCTATTCGTCGCTGTCCTGCCGTTCGTCTGGACGTTTGCGATCGCGGACTACCAGGTTGAACGGGTGAGCGTGCTGGTGAACCCGGAGGAGGACCCCCTTGACGCCGGGTACAACGTGATCCAATCGCAGATCGCGGTCGGATCCGGCCAGCTCACCGGCAAAGGTCTGACAAACGGAGCGCAGACGCAGCTGCGCTACCTGAAGGTGCCAACCAAGGACTTTATCTTTAGCGTGCTAGGCGAGGAGCTAGGTTTTGTGGGGGCTATGGTTTTGTTCGGACTGTTCATTTCCTTGCTCATGCGCGGCGTGCGCGTGGCGCAGATCGCCGGTGATACGTCTGGCCAGTTGGTAGCCGTGGGCATCGTGATGCTGATTCTGATGCAGACTTTCATCAACGTGGCTGTGAACGTGAGCCTCTTTCCCGTCACCGGGATCCCGTTGCCGTTCGTCAGCCAGGGCGGGAGTTCGATCGTGACGTTGTTCATCGCCCTGGGGATCTTGCAGAGCATCATCATGCGCCACCGGGCGTATCGGCAGACGTAGCGATGGACCCGAGGTGCGAAGCCGCGGTGCCTAGCTCTCGGAGCGGCGCTTCGGGGTGAGGCCCCCGGCGGTCAGCGCCTCCGTGAGGATCCTCACTGCCACCAGGGTCACACCGGGATGCTCGACCGTGCCTACGGGGCAGACGATGCGCGAGAACCCGAGGCGCTGGAGCTCGGATACCCTGCGTGAGGCCTGGTGGGCGGGGCGAACGGCCCCGGAGAGTGCAACCTCGCCGAGGAAGGCCGTACCGCGTTGCAGCGGCTCATCGCGGATGGCCGAGGCGAGGGCGAGCACGACGGCGAGATCTGCGCCGGAGTCTCGCAGCCGGAGGCCACCAGAAACCGTCGCGACCACGTCGAGGTTCGCCGCGTTGAAGCCGCCGCGCCGCGCCAGCACGGCGAGCAGCAGGTGCAACCGCGAAACTTCTAGCCCTGAGGCGATGCGACGCGGAGAGGCCAGCTGCGACGGCACGGCCAACGCCTGCAACTCCAGCGCGAGCGGGCGCGTACCTTCGACGACTGCCGTGACGGCGCAGCCAGAGGCGGAATCATCGTGCGAGGCGAGCAATGCTGCGCTCGGGTTTTCAACGCTCTTCAGACCCTCGCCGGTCATTTCGAAGACGCCCACTTCGTCAGTCGCGCCGAAGCGATTCTTGACGGCGCGGAGGAGGCGCAGTTCACCGCCCTCAGCGCTTTCGAAATAAAGCACGGCATCGACCATGTGTTCGAGCACGCGCGGGCCAGCGATCTCACCACCCTTGGTGACGTGGCCGGTGACGATGGTCGCGATTTCGTTCCCTTTCGCCCAGGCGACCAGCCGTGCGCCAGCCTCAGCGAGTTGGGCTGGGCCGCCAGAGCGCGTGTCCAAACCTTCAACGAAAACGGATTGGATGGAGTCGATGATAACAGCGCTGGCGCCCATGCCTTCGGCTGCGGCCAGGGCCGCATCGAGGTTCGTTTCTGGGATCAAGGAGATGCCTTCACCAGAGATGCCGAGGCGCGAGGCGCGCAGCTTCACCTGACGAGCAGACTCCTCACCGCAGACGTACGCCACCGACCGGCCACGGGTCGCGAGCTTGGCAGCAGCCTGGAGCATCAGGGTTGACTTGCCGATGCCCGGGTCGCCGCCGACGAGAATGAGGGCGCCGGCGACAAGCCCGCCGCCGAGGACGCGGTCCAAGTCCGGAATGTCGGTTCGCATGCGCTCGCCGGCATCGTCCGGAACGGACTCGAGCGGGACCGTGCGGGCGGGGATGGCGGTTGCACCGCGACGGTTGGCGCCGGGCGTCGGGCGAGCGGAGGCGGCATACTGTTCGAGGGTGTTCCAGGCCTGGCATTGGGCGCAGCGGCCGACGTAGGCCACGGTCTCCCAGCCACACTCCCGGCAGCGGTAGCCTCCGGCGCTCTTCGGGGGCATTCAGTTGGCCTCAGCCGCTTTTTCGAGGAACGGCTTCACGGTGGCCGCAAGCGCAAAATGCTCGGGCTTCTGTAGATAGGGGTCGCGGGCGAGCACCTGGTCGGCCATCGCGCGCGCCTGGAGGAGCAGTTCACGATCGGTGAGACGAGCGACGCGGAGCATGGTATTCACGCCGCTTTGAAGTTTCCCCCAGGTCTCGCCTTCGCCCCGCATCCCGAGGTCGATCTCGGCAAGTTTGAAGCCGTCCGTGGTATCGACCATCGCTTCCAGCCGATCGGTTGCGTCAGGGCCAGGATCTTCTTCGCTGCTGAAGAGCAGGCAGTAGCTCTGCTGCGCGGAGCGGCCAACTCGGCCGCGGAACTGGTGCAGCTGGCTGAGCCCAAAACGCTCCGTGCCTTCAATGACGATGACGGTAGCGTTGGGGACATCGATCCCTACTTCAATCACGCTGGTGGAAACGAGCGCCTGGGATTCGCCGCGCCCGAAGCGGCCCATGATCTCGTCTTTCTGTTTGGCGTTCATGCGCCCATGCAGGAGTTCCAGCTTGTAGTCGCGCAGAGGGCCGTTGCCGAGGTGCTCGAACTCCTCTTCCGCGCTGCGAACATCAAGCGTTTCCGATTCCTCGACCAGGGGACAGATGATGAACGCTTGTTCGCCGGCATCGAGCCGCTTACGAATAAATTCGTAAGCGGCATCGCGCTCGTGGGGCTGACGACACCAAAAACTACGGGAGCACCGGGGCAATGACTTGGCTGCTCGTCGCGCTGATCGTCGTCAGCACGACCGTTGGCGATCTGCTGCAAAGCATTGAGATGAGGCAGCACGGAGAGATCAGGGATTTTCGGCCTTCCCGGCTGGGCC
>JBDUAL010000134.1:0-5418 GCA_040004685.1 Anaerolineaceae bacterium
AGTCCGCCAACCACTGAGGCAACCGCCGCCCGCGCCATCACCGCGTTGGTCATGGTGTAGACCGGTGACTTCGCGATTCGTGCGCATTCCCGGCAACGTCCGCCGACCGGTGTCTGGATCATGCACTTCGGACAGATCGGCTTCTCGCAGCGGCTACAGCGCAGGGCAGTCTGCATCCCCGGATCGCGTGGGCAGGCAACGTTCCCCCGGGGCCAGACGGTTTGTGTCTCGCCGGATGTCGCCACCGGTTGCGCCGGGGCCGCTGTCTGCGCAAGCATCGGTGACTTCGCAATCCCGTGTTGCGCGTCGTACTCCGCCCGGCGCTCAGGTTGGGAGAGCACGGCGTAAGCCCGATCCAGATCTCGCCGTTTCTCGCGGACCGCCGGGTCTGGGTCGGCGCCATATTTCTTGCTCAGTCCGTTGTAAGCCGCCTCAACAACCTCCGGGGCGGCCAAAGGCGCTATCTGTAAAGTCTCGTAATGGTCATCCACGCTCGTGGGGTCGTTCGTGTTCATCTCCCCGGGATCGTAGCGCTCCACAGGTAAAGAAGTGGGCCATTGCTATTCGGGTGCCTCGGCGGAAAGGTCGACCAGCGCGAATGAGATGACGCCTTCGGCTGCCAGCTTGCCGTCAACCGTTGCCTTGACGCGGCCCTTGCCAATCGGCCCGCGCATCTTCTCCAGCGTGAACTCCAATCGCAGCTGATCCCCGGGCACCACGGGCTTGCGGAAGCGCATGCCTTCAATCCCGCCAAAAAGCGGCGTCTTGCCGGCCATCGCCACTCCCTTGAGGAGTGAAACGGCCGCCACCTGCGCCAGCGCCTCGACGATCAGCACTCCAGGCATCACTTTCCGTCCAGGAAAGTGTCCTTCGAAGAACCACTCGTTCGCCGTCACGTTCTTGATCCCCACGGCGCGCTTTCCTTCCTCGATCTCGATGATCCGATCAACGAGCAAGAACGGGTAGCGGTGAGGGATGATCTTCTCAATCTGGTCTGCTTCGATCATCATCCCTTCCCTTTCACACCCGTGTTCACGCCCCGTGCTTCGAGAAATGTCACGAAGCGATGTACTTCGTCGTCGGGGAACGGGATATCGCCGATCTCATGGTCGTCAGGATTGCCTAGACCGTGGTAGTCGCTTCCGCCTGAGGTGGCCAGACCAAGCTTCGAAGCGATTGCCTGGTGCTTGGCGATCGTCGCCTCATCGTAATGCTTATAGAAGGTCTCGATGCCGTCCAGTCCCCAGCCGCACAGTTTCTCCACTGCCGCCGGATAGTCGTCGCCGATGTAGATCGCGTGCGCGACGAACACCACACCGCCGTTCTCGTGGATGATCTTGATCGCATCCACCGGATCGAGCTTCTCGCGATTCACGTCAATCGCCTTGCCATTGCCGAGCCACAGATCGAACGCTTCCTGGACACTTGAGACGTATCCGGCCTCTACCAGTGCGCGCGCGACGTGAGGTCGGCCCACGGTCGCTTCGCCAGCAATCTCGAGCACGCGCTCCAACTTCACCGGCATCCCGTTTGCGTGGAGCAGCTCAACCATCTTCTTCGTGCGCCCGATGCGTCCCTCCCGCTGCCACGAAAGAAACTCTTGGAGCGGCTTCGATGCGATGTTTACGCCAAAGCCGAGCAGATGGACATCAGCTTTGCCGAGGTCGGTGCTTAGTTCGATGCCCGGGACCAGGCGAAGCCCAAGGCGACCCCCAGCTTGCTTCGCTTCGGCGAACCCTTCGGTGGAATCGTGGTCCGTCAGCGAAAGCACCTGCACACCGCGCGAGGCGGCGGTTTCCATCACCCAGGTGGGCGTATGAACACCGTCCGATGCCGTGCTGTGAAGGTGGAAATCGCCGATCGACATTAGCACACCACCCGGTCGCAGCGCACAATGCTGGTAGCGCGCTTCGACTGGTCGTCTGCTTCGATGAACAGCCCGTTGACGTTCGCTACGCCCGTTGCCGGCGGTAGGCGCGTCGGCATCTGCGTGATGAATCGCGAGAGCACCGCTTGAATTTCGTCTCCGATCACTGAGTCCCTCGCGCCGCACATCCCAGCGTCGCTACAAAAGGCCGTGCCCCTCGGAAGGACTCGATGGTCAGCCGTTGGAACATGGGTATGCGTCCCGATGACAGCAGTCACCCGGCCATCGAGAAACCAGCCCATCGCCTGCTTCTCGCTCGTCGCCTCGGCGTGAAGGTCTACGAAGATAAAGCGGTTGGCGCCCACCTGCTTTACCGCTTCGTCCACCGCCCGGAACGGATCATCGTAGTCTGCCCCCATAAATGCGCGGCCGATGACGTTGATCACCGTGAGGTTCCCCACCTCGGCGATGCCATGCCCGGGGGCGCCAGGCGGGTAGTTCAGTGGCCGCGTGATGCCACCCGTGGAGTCCAGGTATTGGTAGACGTCGCGGTGCTGAAAGGTGTGGTTTCCGCCCGTGATGATGTCGATCCCGCAGTCGAATAACTCCTCTGCATGCTTCTCGGTGATGCCCCGTCCGCCCGAGATGTTCTCTCCGTTCGCGACTACATAATCGAGCTCCAGTTCGTCCCGTAGTTCGGGCACAATACTCACCACAGCATCGCGACCGCAGTCTCCGACAATGTCGCCGAGGAAAAGCATCCGCATTGTTAGCGCGCGATCTCGGAGGCTCGCGTCTCGCGGATGACGGTGACCTTGATCTGGCCCGGGTACTCCATCGTTGCCTCGATCTGCTGCGAGACGTCCCTCGCGATGCGCATCGCCTCCAGATCGTCCACCTGCTCCGGGCGGACGATGATGCGCACTTCGCGGCCCGCCTGGATCGCAAACGCAGATTCGACGCCCTTGAACTGCTTGGCGATGTTCTCTAACGTCTCAAGCCGTCGCACGTAGGCTTCGAGTGATTCTCGACGTGCGCCCGGTCGACCGCCGCTGATCGAGTCGGCCATCATGACGATGACGGCTTCCACGGTGCGCGGCTCCACCTCTTCGTGGTGCGCTTCAATGCAGTGGGCTACCGCCTCTTTGACCTTGAATCGGCGTGCGATCTCCGCGCCGATGATCGCGTGTGTGCCTTCGACCTCGTGATCGACAGCCTTCCCGAGGTCGTGCAGGAAGCCGCCAGCGCGCGCGATATCCGCGTCAGCGCCGATTTCGCGCGCGATCATCGCCGCAATGTGTCCAGTTTCAATGGAATGGCGCATTACGTTCTGGCCATAGCTGGTGCGGTACCGGAGCCGCCCAAACACCTTGAGTACTTCGGGATGCAGGTTGAGTACGCCCGCCTCTACGGCCGCGGCTTCCGCCGCATCCTGCATCGTTGCTTCCACGTCGCGCTTGGCTTTGGCGACGGCTTCCTCAATGCGCGTCGGATGGATTCGTCCGTCCTGCACCAGCATGGTCAACGCCTGCCGCGCAATTTCGCGTCGCACCGGGTCGAATGCGCTTACCGTAACCGCATCAGGCGTGTCATCAATGATCAGGTCCACGCCAGTGGCCGCTTCAATCGCGCGGATGTTTCGTCCCTCGCGACCGATGATCCGCCCCTTCATATCGTCGCTCGGAATCTGCACTACCGAAACGGTGCTCTCGGCTGTCACCTCCGAGGTGTAGCGCTGGATCGCGGTCGCCAGGATCTTGCGCGCCCGCACACCAGCCGTTGCTTCGACTTCCTTTTCGATCTCGCGGACTTTGCGGCTCGCTTCGTCCCGAATTTCGATCTCGACCGCCGCCAGCAACTGCTCCCGTGCGTCGCTCATCGTCAGGTTGCTGATGCGCTCGAGTTCAGTGGCCTGCCGCTGTCGAAGTTGGTCCGCTTCGGAACGCAGCGCGTCGATCTGATCCCCGCGCTCGCGGACAGCTTGTTCGCGCCTCTCCAGCGCTTCCATCTTGCGGTCCAGGTTCTCTTCTTTTTGGGTGAGCCGCTGCTCGATCCGCGCAGTCTCAGTCCGCCGTTCCCGCACTTCGGCGTCCGCGTTGTTGCGTAGGGTGAGGGTCTCCTCCTTCGTCTCTAGCACCAGCGCCTTTTGACGCGATTCGGCCTCAGCGAGTATCCGGCTGGCCTGCTCCTCTGCCTTTTGCAGTGATGTTCCATCGGAACGCTTTCGAGCCATAAAGCCCGCCAGCGCGCCAACCAGCAATCCCACGATGAGGCCGACGATAATGGCAATTACCGTCGGCATTTGAGTTCTCCAAGGTTGTCGTTCTGTGCGACATCAACGTATCAATCCCGCGGCTTAACGCCGATGGGGCTGGGTGAATGCTACTCTCGGGGGAAGTAGCGAGTCAAAAGCGCCGAGCTCTCGGCTGGCCCCCGCGAACCAACGGTCAATCGCTACGATTCGGTTGAGAGCGAGTCTTCCTCGCGTTTGTTGCCCTCTACGTGCGCTGTTTCCCAGGCAAGTCGCGTCGCCTGAGCGGTCACGGCGTAATCGAAGCCCCGGCGCCGCAAAAAGCCACCCACTTTCGCCGCGAAACTGTCGTAGTTAGAGGTGGAGGCCCGCCGTGCGCGGTCGTGCGCCAGCTGGATCGCTACTTCCTGGTCATCAATGTCTTTCGTCACGTGCTCGACCGACGCCACCTCGATTCCGCGTCCGAGGAGTTCGTAGCGCAGCATTCGCTTCCCGCGTGGAGCCAGGCGGCGACGTTCTTCCACCCACGCGCGCGCGAACTTCTCGTCGTCGAGCAGCCCCGCGTGCTGCAGCCGCGCAATTTCGTCGTCGATCGCGTCCGGTGCAACCCCCCGCATTGCAAGCCGCGTGCGCATCTCGCTTTCGCTTCGCGCCCGGTGAGAAAGCAGGCGGAGGGCCGCTTCATGGGCGTTCACCCGGTGTTCGGCGCCATCCAGCGCTTCCAAAAGCGTAGTCGTGGCGGCGTCACCAACGGTGATGGCCGCGCGTTCGCACGCCTCGTCGCTGAAAATGAACTCGCGATTGTCCGTCAGCACCACGAGCCGCTGGCGGCCCCGCGCAACGCTGCGAATTTCGGCGATGGTCGGCGGACTGGGAGGTTCGTCCATAGGTGTGCGGCGACTGGCTAGCGCGCCGCTACTGGTTCTCCGGTGGGTTTAGGTTGTGCCGTCGGCAGCCCGGCCTGGATCCGAATCTCAGTCTCGATCTCGTCCCGCAACTCCAGGTTGTCTTCAAGGAACGTTTTTGCGTTCTCCCGTCCCTGGCCGATGCGAAGATCGCCGAAACTGTAGAATGCCCCGTTCTTGGTCAGGACGGCGTATTCCACGCCCAGGTCAACTACGTCTCCGGACCGGCTGATCCCTCGCGGCACGGCGAACATGATATCGAACTCCGCTATCCGGAAGGGTGCGGCCACTTTGTTTTTCACGACCTTCGCGCGAACCCGGCGGCCAACGACGTCGGTCCCCTTCTTGATAGATTCCACCGCCCGGATGTCGATGCGCACGGATGAGTAGAACTT
>JBDUAL010000135.1:0-5408 GCA_040004685.1 Anaerolineaceae bacterium
CGGGTCAAACGCCGTTTCAGCGGCTTAGGCCCGACTCGCTTTGGCCGAACGAGGCTCCTTGGATTCGCCTTTGGCGGCCGAGCTGGACTACCGTCGCCGAAACCGCATGCGCAGCAGACCGCGGATATCCTCCATCGCCGTACTGACGATTTTCACCTTGGTGTCTCGGTCTTCTACCCAGTGCACCGGAAGCTCCCGGATCTTCAATCCCGCCTGGTGCGCGAGGATTAGCAGTTCGGTATCGAAAAACCACATGCGGTTCTCGATCTTCGGCACGATGAGATCGACCGCCTTGCGGTTCAACGCTTTGAATCCACACTGCGCGTCCGTGATTCTCAGTCGGGGAAAGGTCGCCCGAATGAGTGCCACATAGCCTCGGGACGTGATTTCGCGCTTCATTTGGCGGTCCGTTTGCGAACCCCGCGCCAACCGCGACCCGATCGCGACATCGCAGCTTCCGTTTGCGATCATGCCAATGAGCGCCGGCAAGTGTTCCAGGTCGGTGCTCAAGTCTACGTCCATATAGGAGACAATCGCCGCATCAGAATTCGTCCACGCTTCCCTTAGCGCCAGCCCGCGGCCCTTGATCGTGAGGATCAACGCGCTCACCTGCCCCGGGTTGTCCGCCTCGAGTTGGCGCGCCAGGTCGCTGGTGCCATCGTTCGAACCGTTGTCCGCGATCACCAGCCGCCAAGCGAATTCCGGGTGAGCGGCAAACAACCCCAGCGTCCGTTCGACGCTTGCTGCCAGCACGTTGGCTTCGTTGTACACCGGAATCACGACATCGACGCGGGTCAGGGTGGCCGGTTCAGCAGTCATAGATGCCTGCTATTCTCACGGTCGCCGTTTGAACGCGCCACGACCGCGGTGCGAGTTTTCACTGCGCGAGCGAACCGCGGTCTTCCTGTCAGCGAGACGAAAGTGAGGACGCAAAAAAGCGCGGGGCCTACGAGCGGCCGCCGCGCTGAATCTGTCCAACGGTCGCGTTAGGAAGCGGACTTGGCGACGAGAGCGGCGAGCCGGCTCTTGGTGCGGTCCGCCTTCCCGTTGTGAATGGCGCCCTTCTTGGCCGCAACGTCAAGGGACGAATAGGCCTGGGAGAGCGCTTCCTTGATCACGGTGGCATCGCCGCCGTCTACTGCCTCACGCAGCGAGCGCACGGCGCTGCGCGTTCCGGAGCGGGTTGCCCGATTGCGGTCGCGCCGCTTGAGGGACTGGTGCCAGCGCTTGATTGCAGACTTGGTGTTAGCCATGTGGTGTTTTTCCGAAAATCCGAAGGATGAACCATAACGGTAGCCTGAACTCGTCGAAGGATCAAAGCGGCCCCGCGCGTTCTGTCGGCCGTTCGAGATCCGTTACGATGTACGGGCGCGCAATTTCTCCCGCCCGCCTCGGGCTAGTCAGTTGCATCATCTCCGCCGATCATCGTATTGTGATTGTAGCTGGTAGATAAGGCACCGGGCCCCGGTCGCCACAGCACTCCGTTACTCGAGCCTGGTACGTACCTAAGAAAACGACAATCGAGTACCTCTGAACGCGCGCCCACATCCCCCGGGCGCCCCTACACCCTTAAGCGGTAGAACACTTGCAAGAACAACTTACAGAAACCCCAGAAGAGACCGAATCAGACGAGCAGCCGCGCGAGCCTCAGGGCCGTCGACGCCGCCAATCGCAACAGCAGGCGTTGAATGCGGTTCCACTGAACATCGCAGAGCTCGAAACGAAGACGCGTGAGGGTCTCATCGTCATCGCCGAAGAGATGGGCGTGGAAGGGGCGAGCACTCTTCGCAAGCCAGACCTCATTTTCAAACTCCTTCAGACCCAGGCAGAAGCGCGCGGCAACGTCTTCTCCGGTGGCTTTCTTGAAGTCAGCGACGATGGGAACTACGGATTCCTGCGCGGCGAATCGATGCTTCCCGGCCCGCACGATATCTACGTCTCCCAGTCTCAACTGCGCCGCTTCGCGCTCCGTCCCGGTGACTACATCACCGGCCAGGTGCGCCACCCCAAGGACAACGAGAAATACTACGGACTCCTCAAGGTGGAGGCCGTCAACGGCATGGATCCTGAAGTCGCCAAGCGCCGCCCATATTTCGAAAACCTGACCGCAATCTTCCCGCGCGAACAGATGAAGCTCGAAAGCGGTCCCGAAAACCTGACAAACCGCACGATCGACCTGATCGCCCCGATCGGTCGCGGCCAGCGTGGCCTCATCGTCTCTCCCCCGAAGGCCGGCAAGACGATGCTCCTCAAAAACATCGCCAGCGGAATCGCCACCAACTACCCAGACGTCCATCTCATAGTCCTTCTTATTGGCGAGCGGCCTGAAGAAGTCACAGACATGCAGCGGAGCGTCCGCGGCGAAGTGGTTAGCAGCACCTTCGATGAGCCGGTAGAGGATCACACCCGTGTCGCCGAAATGGCGCTCGAGCGCGCAAAACGACTCGTCGAGGGCGGCAAAGACGTCGTCATCCTGCTCGATTCCATCACTCGTTTGACCCGCGCCTACAACCTCGCCCTGCCGCCCAGCGGCCGTACGCTCTCCGGCGGCGTCGATCCGATCGCCCTCTATCCGCCCAAGCGCCTCTTCGGCGCCGCGCGCAAGTGCGAAGAGGGAGGCTCCCTGACCGTCCTCGCCACTTGCCTCGTGGACACCGGCTCGCGAATGGACGAAGTAGTCTTTGAAGAATTCAAGGGTACCGGCAACCTCGAACTGCGGCTGGACCGTAAGCTCGCCGAACGCCGGTTCTATCCCGCGCTCGATGTCCTCGGTAGCAGCACCCGCCGCGAGGAGTTGCTGCTTGACGAAAAGACGCTGAAGGGCGTCTGGCTCGTGCGCCGCATGACCGCTATGATTTCGCAGAACTCGCCGAACCAGGCCGAAGCGACCGAACGGTTGCTCGAACAGATAGCTCGGACGAATTCAAACGAGGAGTTCCTCGCCAGCCTGAACAAGGGCCTCTAGGGTCCCTTTACGGGTTGGCGGCCACGCTATCAGCGATAGCGCGTGAAGGAGGATGCGAATAAGGTCAGGCAGGGACCACCTGCGCGATGGAGCAGATCCACTGTCATCCCTGGCCAACGCAGATATGGGAACGCACGGAAGACGAGCCCGATCCCACGCTCACGGCAAGCGCCATGGACGGATCACTGTCCACGTCCTCGTTGTAGCGATTGCGGTTCTTGCCGTCGTTTTGGCGACCCAGTATCCAAACGCATCCAGCGCCACGGCCTCGGTTTCGATACCCAACTTCTCGCTCTCCGGGATGACCGGCAGTTCCCAGCCGCGCTCCTACGCCTACTTCCGTCCCGGCGCCAGTAACCAGACCCGTGAATCTGTCGCAATTCTCACGTCCCAGGTGGACAACGCCAGCGTTCGCGCGGCTGGCGGCATTTCACCGACCTCCGCATTCTCCTCCGGCGTGGCAGCAGCGGCCTCCGTCTCGGGCGAAGTCGGCGCTGGCGTAAAGCCATTGGCAGACATCGTTGATCCCAGGCAGCCGTTCGCGCTCTACGTCGCACAACCCGGCGACAGCACCAGCGGAGTGGCCGCAAAATTCGGTATCACCCTGCGCACCTTGCTCGAAAACAACCCCACTGCTGGTGGTAAGGATGGGAGTCTGCTCGTCCTCGGCCAGCAGCTCTTGGTGCCGCGCAAAGATGGCATCCTCTATAAAGTCACCGGCTCTGGCGACACCTCCGTCGCAGCGATCGTGAAGCAGTACGACAACATCACGTCAGACACGGTCATCGATTACAAGCCAAACGCCATCGCAGACGCCTCCTCGTTGAAGACGGGTGACTTTGTCCTTTTGCCTGGGGCAACCGTGAAGCCGCCACCACCACCACCGCCACCGCCGCCGCCGCGGTCGACCGGATCGGGCGCGGCGCCTCCGGGTACCGGCGCACCTTTGCCCGGTGGCAACGGCCGCTTCCACTATCCCCTCGCGAAGTGGAACGGCGTCAGTGACCCGTTCGGCACGGCCCGTGGTGGTGGTTCGTACCACACTGGTATCGACTTGGACTTGAACAGCTATCACTTCTCCCCGATTTACTCGTCCTGCGATGGTGCGGTGACTACCACGGAGTACCTGACGTACAGCTACGGTTATCACGTGATTGTGGATTGCGGTGATGGTTGGACGACGCTCTACGCCCACATGAGCACGATCACCGCCACGCCAGGCCAGCGCGTGAGCGCCGGGACGCAGATCGGCATCTCGGGAGTCACCGGATTCACCACCGGCGAGCATCTGCACTTCGAAATCCGCTTCAACGGCGGCTACGTGAACCCGGCGAACTACCTCTTCTTCCACGGCTATTGAGTCACCAGGCGTCACCAGCGTCGCGATGGCCCGTCATTGCCTCGCCGTTACAACGGCAGCAGCCCCGAGCGGACAGCCAACGTCACTGCTTCCGTGCGGCTGGCAGCGCCAAGCTTCCCGAGGATCGAACCCACATGGAACTTCACCGTGTGGTCGCTGATCCCGAGGCGCAGCGCGATCGTCTTGTTGGGGAGACCCGAGGCAACAAGCTTCAACACGTCGGTCTCTCTCGCCGTCAGCGAGGTGGGCGTGGCTCCCGCCAACTCACGGAGCGCGTACGGATGCTCGTGCGCGAGCGCTGCGGCCACTGCCGGATCAGTCACCAGCAGACCGAGGGAGACGGCGAGCACAGCGGCGGCCAGTTCCTCGGCCGTCGCACCCTCGAGCAGTAGCGCCCTCGGCTGGGGAGCGCGGTTTTCGAGCACCCGGTACAGGCCTGGTTCGTCAGCAAGGAATACAATGCCAATCCCGTCCGCAAGCTCGGCAAGCGCTGCGATCGCAGCTTCGTCCTGGACATCGGCAACTAGGATGTCCGCAACCGACAAGTCGACCTCGGCGGTCTCGGAGGCGTTCGCGAATTCGCCTACAACGGTCAATGCGGGCGCGCCGTCCAGCATCGCGCGCAAGCCCGCCCGCAGCGCCGGGTAGGCGGCCGAGACGAGAACGCGCAACGGTTTGGACTCTGAGTTCACTACACTTCTCGAATTCATCGTAACCGGTGGGCTTGCGGCTCCGCTAAGTGGCTTCAAGCCGGGAATTGCAATGCGTCAGTCGCGAACCCGCTACCAGCGGACGGCAGGGGTGGCCTCCGCTTCGAAAAGTTCGCCGCCGCGGAGCAACGCCAGCCGCAGCGTGCGTCCGGCGCGCATCGATTGCAGCCCCCGCGCCGTCGCATCCAACCCGCGAGCGCGCTCGCCAACGCTTAGCAGGAGGTCACCGGGCAGCAGCCCAGCGGATTCGGCCGGGCTGCCGGACTCGATCTCCGTCACCATGAGCCCGCCCGCCTCCGGCAGATTGTAAGACGCCGCGATCGCTTCGGGCAGCGGCACCGCCTGGAGCTGCACGCCGAGGAACCCCGGCTCT
>JBDUAL010000136.1:0-5400 GCA_040004685.1 Anaerolineaceae bacterium
AGACCCGGTGGGGGTCGGTGCAGGTGCAGATCTCGGTCAACGCCGGACGGATCAGCGCCAGGACAGGCTTACAAACGCCGCTCGGCTGGTATTTCCACGAAATCCAATGGCGCGGCGAGACCGCCGAGAACCGCGCCCGCTTCACCGCGCTGCAGGACACGGTCGATCGAGCCTACGTGGGCTCCCCCGCCGACGTCCTTGCGTCCATGCGCGCCACAGGTGCGAAATACCTCGTTATCGGCGGCAGCAGCCCGCCGGAACCGAGCTTTGAAAAAACAAAGTACATCGCGGAACTGCTGCCAAACTACGCCGCTTTCCTCGATATCGCGTTCGAATCCGGGGACGCTCGCGTCTACTCTCTCCCAGAATACCGCGAGCTTCCGACCTCATGACCAGGGAATCTCGGGCTGACGCGGCAGGCATCACCGTCTCTATCGGCGCCCTCGCCTGGGCGACCGCAGCGCTGGTATTCGTTCTGCTCCGCTTCGCGTTCCTCTGGAATGCGCCGGTTGGTGGATTCGAATTGGCGGGTCTGTCCGGGGCCTGGCAGGCGCGCATTGGTGAGACCGATGCCCGATTCGTGCCCACGTTATTCCAAGCGCTGAGCGCCGCCTTGCTTCACCTCTCTTCCTCGGAGACGCCGTCGCGCATTCTCGCTTTCCTCTCTGTCACTTCGCTCCCGGCAGCCGTCTACCTTCTCCGCCCGCGATTAGGCGAAGCCGGGGCGCTGATCACGTTGCTCCTTCTCGCTGTGGATCCCCTCGGCATCGCCGTCGGCGCCTCGGCGTCCGCAATGGGCTTCGATTTGGCGATTGCGCTCTGGCTGTTTGTGGCGTTTAGTCGCGCCAAACCTGCCAACTGGCTCTGGGCCGTTGGGGCTCTCCTATGTGCCACCTCGGGACCGGTTTTGTTGCCACTCGTCGGCGCTATCGCCGGCGTTTGTTTGGTAAACCGTCGTTATCCCACCCGGCCTCAGGCAGTTGCCCTTGCCGTTGGCGTCGTGGTCGGCATCGCTTCCGCCTCGTTTCGTTTTGGCCTCGGTTGGGATGCCTTGCGGGTGCCGCCCTTTGTCCTCTTCAACGCCGGGTTTGAGCAGGCGTGGTCCGGCGGAACGGCGTTTGAACTTTCGCTCCTCTACGCGATCCCGATGCTCGTGGCCGGCACATCTGCCGCGGTCGTAACTGCCCTTCGCGCTTACGGCGCCCGCCTGGTCTCCCCCGAAACGTTCGTGCTGCTTGCGTGGGCGTCGATTTCACTCGTTTGGCTCTTCGCCTCGAGCCAGTCGCAGAACCCCGTCGCGCTTGCCGCACTCACCTTGCCGTTGGCGCTCCTCGCCGGGCCAGCGCTCGCCGAAGCGGCTGTCGCTGCCTCTCGGGCCGACTGGCAGCTAGCGCGATTCCTCGTCCCCGGCGCAATCTTCGTTGCGGCACTCGCCATCGCCCAATCTGTGCGTTGGGCCCGAGCCGACAAGGTAGGGGAGGTCAGTGAGCGCGTGCTTGTCGCCGGACTCCTGGTGATGAGCATCTCCGCCCTCGGCTACGTCGCGGCCAACCGCAAGGCGCTTCCTACGCTGCTCGTACCCGCTGCGCTCGTCGCCCTGTTGCCTCTCATGGCAAGCACGTTTGGCATCGCCCTGAGTTCGCCTCACGAGGCGTTGCCGTCGCCGTTCAGCCCCTCCCAGGCGCGCGAACTTCGCGGCATCGCGCTCGACTCGCTTCGCCCGAACGGCGGATTGCTAGTTGTCCACCCTTCGTTCGAACAGGACATCACCTGGTCGTTCCGGGACTCCGGGACGCTTGTTATCGCGTCCCGCGTCCCAGAGAATGCTTCGATTCTGATCTGGCCGGCGGCAGCCCCCCGCCCTGAAGGCTTCAACCGCCTCGAAGGAGCGTGGAATCTACTACAATCGCCTACTCTGCCCACGGAAACACCGCTCCAGTATCTGCGTTGGTTTACCAACCGTAACGGCCTAAACATCAGCTCAACGGCTGCCAGCGTATACGTCAGGGAGAAGCAATGACGTACACGCGCGCAGACCGATCCTCCCAACCGTGGACGGCCCCGTTCGAGCGGGTGCTTTCGACCCGCCTCGCGCTCAACTGGGAAGTGGCGCTCTACGTTGTCGTGTTCGCCCTTGCATTCGCCCTGCGCTTCTGGGATCTCGGTGGTCGCGCTTTGCACCACGATGAAAGCATCCACGCTCAATGGTCGTGGAGCCTGATCCAGGGCAGCTACCACCACAGCCCGATTTTCCATGGTCCGCTGTACTACCACGTCCAGGGTTTGGTCTTCCTACTGTTCGGCGCCAGTGACTACACCTCCCGCGTCTCCGCGGCGATCTTCGGAACGGCCCTCGTGGCCCTGCCGTTCCTCCTTCGCAAGCGATTGGGCCCGGTCGGAACGCTCGCGGCGGTAGCGTTGGTCGCGTTTTCGCCCACGCTCGTTTACTACGGCCGCTTCTTTCGTGAAGACATCTACATGGCGGTGTTCACCCTTCTCGGCGTCATCGGCCTCTGGCGCTATATGGAAGACGGTCGCTCGCGCAGGCTTATCGTATTCGCCGCCGGATACGTCGGCTCGGTGCTCGTCAAGGAGGGCGCCTTCCTGACCGCCGCACTCTTCCTCATCTACCTCGACCTCTACCTCGCCGCCGAACTCGCCCAACGCACGCTCATCGCCCGAGACAATTACTCAGCGCGAAACCGCGCAATCCTCACCGTCGGCCTTGCACCGTGGGTGTGGGCGATAGCCGCCCTCTGGCCCTTCCTCGGGGCCGTCCGACGGCGAATGGAATGGGATGACCTTCCGCGCTCCGGGGATCTCCTCGTCCTTCTCGGTACGCTGACACTCCCGCTCCTCACTCCGCTCAGCCGTAAATACCTGCTCGAACCGTTCGGTATCGTTGAGAAGGATCGCCTGAACTGGGAAAAGCACTTCCAAAGCGGCGAGATCGCCAGCCGCGATGCAATCGCTATCGGCGGACTGTTCGCCGTCACCGTGAGCATGGCCGCCTTTGCCGGGCTCCAGTGGAAGCCGAAGGTCTGGGCGGTAGCCTTCCTCGGTGGTGCCCTCGTCTACCTGACGCTCATGACCTCGTTCTGGACGAACATGGACGGCCTCGTTAGCGGGCCGTGGGGCTCACTCGATTATTGGGCCGGCCAGCAGGAGCAAACTCGCGGCGACCAGCCGTGGTTCTACTACTACATGGTCATGGCGATGTACGAGTTCCTCCCGCTAGTGCTCTGCCTCGGAGCTGTTTGGTGGGCAGTCGCCCGAGGCGACGCGTTTTCACGTTTCCTTGTGTTCTGGCTCGCTGGTATCTGGCTGATTCTTTCGTGGACCTCCGAAAAGATGCCGTGGAACAACGTCCACATCGCGCTCCCAGCTTGCCTGCTCGCCGCCTGGGGAATTCAGCGAGCGTGGAGCGCCTGGGATCCAAAGCCACCTCTCCAGCGCTCCCTGGTCACGCTTTTGAGCATCGCCGCGGTCGCCGCCGGTGCGTTGGCAGTCATCGCCTTCCTCCCCGGCGGAACTACCTACGGCGCAATGCGACTCGTCGTTGCTCTCGCTGCCATCGGGCTCATCGCCTACGCCGCTTGGCCGCTTGGCCGCACGGCCACCGCAACGGTGCTCGTCGTCACTGCCGTTGGTGCGCTCTCGTTCTTCTCCATGCGAACCATGCTGATGGCGTCGTTCGGACGTGGTGATGACCCCAAGGACCTGCTCATTTATACCCAGAGTTCCGGCGAACTGGCAAAGATCGCCGTCGAAATCGACCAGCTCGCCGCCGCCACCGGCAAGGGCTACCAACTTCCGATCGCCGTCGATTCGACTGACTCCTTCGCCTGGCCCTGGGCCTGGTACCTCCGCGATTACAAGTCCGTCAGCTACGTCGATTTCACCAGCGGGTCGCCGTCGGGCGATTTCGCCGTGATGCTTGTCAGCTCCGCCAACGTCTCAAAAGTCAACGACCAGCTAATCGCTGGCGCGGATAACCGCTACGGCAGCCCTCGTAAGTACCCCCACCGCTGGTGGTTCGATGAGACCTACAAAGAGGCCACGAACACCGGTCAGGGCGCTTGTCTCACGAAGTCCGGCAACTGCGGACCTTTCCGTCTGGCCACCTGGCAGACCATCGGCGAGGGCCTTTCCTCCGGTGGTTGGCTTTCGATCTGGGCGGGCTACTGGCGTGACCACGATCCCCACCGCGCCAACGGCTCGACCGACGCGTATGCCTACTTCCCGGCGAATTACGATATCGCAAAGGCGGCTCTCTCCGCCAAACCGATTGAACCGCCGAAGCCCGGATTTGACAAAGCCGGACGCCCGACGTTCGGCGGCGTGGGTACACAGCCTGGCCAGTTCTTCCAGCCAACCGATGTCGAAACTGACGCCCAGGGCAACCTCTACGTCATCGACAGCAAGACGAAGAAGCTCCAGAAGTTTGATCCGAACGGAATCCTGATCGCCTCGGTTGATGTACGAGCCAACCCTTCGGATTCCGCCGATTCCTCAGAACCGTGGGGGCTCGCTGTCCAACCCGGCACCGGCCGCGTCGTCGTGGCGGACACCTTCGGATGGAAGGTCCGCGTTTTCGACAAGGACCTCAAACCGGCTTTGAGCTTCGGTAACGCCCCCGACACCAGCAAAACTCCCGGACCGTTCGATCTGTTCGGCCCGCGCGACGCCATTATCGACGCGTCCGGCAACATCTGGGTGACTGATACCGGCAATGACCGCATTCAGGTCTACACTCCAGAAGGGCAGTTCCTCAAGACCGTCGGCAGCAGCGGTTCGGGACCCTCGCAGTTCGATGAGCCCGTGGGTATTTCTCAGGGACCGGACGGCGCCATCTTCGTCGCGGACATGTTCAACCGTCGCGTGGTCGTTCTCAACGCAGACGGATCGTTCAAAACGCAGTTCCCGGTTGACGGATGGGGGGGCCAGGAGGTGCTCGATAAGCCCTACGTCCGCGCCCTCTCCGATGGCCGCGTTGCGGTCAGTCTGCCGTCACTCAACCAGGTGCGCATCTACAGTCCCGCGGGCAAGCTTGTGGGTAATGTGAGCGCGCCCGAAGACCCCCTCAACCGCCCTTACGGGATCCTGCAGACCGCCGATGGTAAGCTCTGGGTCGCCGAAGGTGGCAGCGCAAGGCTTCGGCTCTTCGTTCTCCCCTGAGGTTCGCAAACTTCGCCGGCGGTCTCTGTTGCTTCGTTCTGTTCGATTCTGGGCCAGCTTCGCAATTAGCGTCGTTCTCATCGCCCTCTTTCTCCGCGCCACTCACCCCAGCGAGATCGCCGATGCCCTAAGCGAAGCGAACTACTGGTACCTCTTCCCCGCTCTCGCGGTCTTGCTGTTGGCGATCTCAGCGCGTTGTGTGCGCTGGTCAGTCTTAATGCG
>JBDUAL010000137.1:0-5361 GCA_040004685.1 Anaerolineaceae bacterium
GCTCCGGCGATTCCAAGCGCGTTGAGCCATTGTTCTTCGTTCAGGCCCATCAGGCGCGCACAGGCCGCCGCTGCTCCGAAGGTGCCCAGCGTGCCCGTGGCGTGGAAACCGGTGCTGTAGTGACCCGGCATCACCAGCGCGCCAACCCGGCACTCCATTTCGAAGCCAGCCACGAATGCGGCTATGAAGTCCGCCCCCGAGGCGCCGCGATGTTCGGCCAGCGCCAGCAGCGCCGGGATAATCGGCACGGACGGGTGACCGCTCATGGTCATCTGCACATCGTCGAAGTCGAGAGCGTGGGAAGCCGCCCCGTTGATCAGTGCTGCCTGCTGGGCACTCGTCCGCAGCCCACCGGCGATGATCGTCGCCTGCGGATTGCCCCCGCTCTCGATCGCCTCTTCGCGCAGGATCCGCGCCAGAGGTTCATCGGCCCCTGCCAGCGTCACGCCCATCCAATCGAGCACGCATTGGCGCGCCAGGAAAACCACATCGTTTGGTAACGAATCGAACGAAATCGCGCGGGCCCTCGCCCCAAGAGCACGAGTGACTCCCTCCATCGTAGGAACAGTCATGGCAGTACCTCCATCAGCCGCCCCTCTGCCCGAACACTCTAGCGCCGCAGGGTCAGGTTGCCAAAAACGCGGCATGGGGGGGCGTTCCACGTTGCGGCGCGAGTCCGCGCTCACTTCCGTTGGTGACGTTTCCTCGCCGTTGAGCGGCGACTCGCTTTCGAACGAGAGTGGCGGAGTTGACCAGTTCGGCAGCCAAAGAGTCCGTATTGGAGCCACTGGTATCTGCGTTTACCGCTGCTAGTAGCGGAGCTCCCGCGGACGGCGATCAACGCTCGGCGTTGGGATCCCCAATCGCCGCCTTTCTGCTCTGCTATCCTCGCTAGATGGACTTTCTCAAGGTCGATCGGCAGCCAGACCTTCATGACCCGGTAGCGGTTGTTGCCTTTGCGGGCTGGAACGATGCCGCATCTGCCGCGACGAACGCCGCGCGATTCGTTGTCCGCCGACTGGGTGCTCGGAAGTTCGCAACGATCGATCCCGAGCCCTTCATCGATTTTCGCGAAACCCGCCCCAGTGTTCGTATCAACAGCAGGAACGAGCGTGAGATCAGTTGGCCGACGAACGACTTCTTCTACGCACGTAACCCCACCGGCCCGCACGACATCGTCGTCGCGGTCGGCATCGAACCGAACTTACGGTGGGGTCCTTTCGCCGAGGCGTATGCCGGGCTCTTCCGCAAGATGAACGTAAAGCTTGCGGTCTCGCTAGGAGCCCTGATGGCCGAGGTACCGCACACGCGGGCGGTTAGGGTCACGGGCAGCGCGTTCGATCCGGCGGTGGCGAATGATCTCGATCTCAGCGTTTCGAACTACGAAGGACCAACCGGCATCGTCGGAGTGCTGCACCAAACGCTACGTCAGCGCAAGCTCCCAGCTGCCAGTCTCTGGGCGAACGTACCCCACTACATAACAACCACCCAGAATCCGCCGGCGACTATCGCGTTGCTACGGCGGCTGCAGAAGATCCTGGCGATCGAGTTTGATTACAGCGAATTGGATGCCGCGGGCTCCCGATTCTTGCAGGAGATCAACACTGCCATCTCCGGCAATTCCGATCTATTGGAGTACGTGCGCCGGTTGGAGACAGCGGTCGACTCGGGCGGGGATCCTGGCGCTACGGAGGGGGCTGCTCTTCCGCCCGCCGAAGACCTGGTGTTGGATGTTGAGGCTTTCCTCCGCAACCAGCGGGACGACGACTGACTCGGGGTTAGATCCCGAACGGCAGACCAAGCTGTCCCTTGTGACCGTTGATCTCGCCGAGGTGCATGAACCCGTGCGTCATCACGACCTGGCGAAAGACCTTCCAACGGGGCATCTCGCCAAGCGGTTTGATCATCTGGATCTCATTGAGTGTTTCCAACGGCACATTTTTGAGGAACGTTGCGCAGTTCTTGGCCACGGCGGCTGAGTACTCCAGCAGCGCTGCTGGTTCCTCGATGCGAATGGCGCGGGCATCCTCGAGACCCATCCCGGTGCCCTGCGCGACCTTCGGCAGGCCCATTCGTTCTACGAACCCACCGTCCATCCAAACCGGGTTTGTTCGCTGCATCACGAAGTTCGTGATGTTGTCCTGGGTGCGGAGAATGTGCCATGCGTTGAAGCCGATGCTCAACGACTGGCCCTCCGGGAGCCAGTTCAACTGCTCGGGGCTCACTTCCTTCAGCGAGTTGTCTAACCATTCGTTGAGTTGGCCAATGCCATCTATCAGAAAATCGCGAACGTCCATCAGAAAATGCTCCTCGTGCGCCGGTACCGGCCCAGCCCGAGAAGTCTAGCCTGCGCGGACAGTCGTTTCAAACAACCGAAGGTGGGGCGATTTCCAGGTCGCCAGGGGTGAGTGCTGTCATCTGCCCTCGATTACGCATCCCGGCCGCCCGGACCAGCGCATAAAGCGTTTCGACCGTGGGCGCTGGCACGCCCAGGCGCGCGGCGCGCCGCAGGGGCTCGCCGAAGATGGCCTCGCTCTCCATCTCACGGCCGAGTACGAAGTCGATCGCCATGCTGGTCCTGTATTCGCCCATCGTGTCGGTCTGCGCGAACATCCAGCCCACTACCCCGTCTGGATCGAGCCGCGTGTTCGCGCCGGCTGCGGCAAGATCGGCGTTCCCGACGCTTAAGACCTCACGCATGGCCCGCTCGGCCGTAGCCCGCAGCGGGCCGTCCCCGACGATGGTCCGCGTGCCTATGCCACCGCCGGCAACACTCAACCCGTTGAAAGGGATGTTCCAGCAGAGCTTCTCCCAGCGGGCGTACTGGAGACTCGGCGCCATCGTAACTTCGATTTTCGCCGATTCGAGCAGCGCTCCGAGCAAAGCGAGCCGGGTTGGTATGTCCAGGAAGTGACCGATGGAAACGCGGCCGTATTCCAGGTGATGGATGACTCCCGGCTCGCCGCGGTTGATACAGACGAACGCCATCCCGCCGAAGATGCGTTCGGGCCCGAACCACTCGGCGAAGCGCTCTTCGATGCCGAGGCCGTTCATCAAGGCAAAGATCCGCGTGTTCGGCCCGATGCACGGGGCCACCAATTCTTGGGCCTGCTCTATTGCTGTCGCCTTGAGCGAACACACAACCCAATCGACCGGCCCTATCTCGTCGGGCGTGGCGAAGACCGAGACGGAAGGCAGGTGGAAGTCTCCGCGGATGCTGCGCACGTCAAGTCCGCGTGCGCGCACCTCCCTCAGGTTGCCGCGCATAAGGAAGCGCACATCGTGCCCCGCTCGCGCGAGCAGGGCACCGTAGTAACCGCCTACCGCACCGGCGCCGATTACAGCCACCGAAACCATCCGCCAAGGATAGCGCACGCGACCGGGTACGGGATCAAATCTCCAGGCCGTGATCTTCCTGGGTCTGTGCCCGTGTTCGCAGAAGTCGCTACAATGCGAACATCGGTTCGCATATGTCAGTTCTCCGCAAAGCCTCCATTCTCCACGTCGACCTCGATGCGTTCTTCGTTTCGATGGAACTTCTGCGTTGGCCGGAACTGCGCGGCAAGCCGGTGGTCGTTGCCGGTGGACTTGGGCCGCGCGGCGTGGTGAATACCTGCAGCTACGAAGCGCGGGCGTTCGGTGTTCGCTCGGCAATGCCGGTGAGCCGCGCGCGCCAGCTTTGTCCCCACGCGACGTTTCTCGAATCCGACTATCCCTACTACAGCGAGGCCTCCCGCAAGTTCCACGCGATCCTGCGCGACTACACGCCCGTAGTGGAACCTGCGGGCGCAGATGAAGCGTACCTGGACGTGTTCGGAAGCGAGCGGCTGTTCGGTGAGCCTGAGACGATCGCCCGCGCCATCCGTCGGCGAATCGTTGCCGAGATTGGCATCACCGGTTCCGTTGGCCTATCCGTCAACAAGCTCGTTTCGAAGGTTGCCAGTGACGCTGGGAAGCCGGACGGACTGGTTGTTGTGCGGCCCGGCGAAGAGGCCGCATTCTTCGCGCCACGGCCGATTCGCGAACTGCCAATGGTCGGTCCAAAGCTGGCAGCAACGCTCTCAGCGCTCGGCGTGCACAGCATCGGCGATCTCGCCGCCGTGCCGCTCTCGGTTCTGGAGTCGCGCTTCGGGAGGCACGGCGCCGAGCTCCATAGCCGGGCCTGCGGCGTGTATGAGGCGCCGGTACTCTCTGGTCGCGGAGAAGCGAAGTCGATCAGTCGCGAGAACACGTTTGGCGAAGACGAGCCGGACGGCAATCGCCTGCGAGGGGTTCTCCTCGGTCAGGCAGAGCGGGTGGCGGAAGACCTCGATCGCGAGCGGCGTGCGGCCCGGACGGTGGCGCTCAAGCTGCGATTTCCGCCGTTTGAAACGTTGACCCGCTCGGTCACCAGCCCCCGTCCGTTCCATCTCGCCGACGAGTTGTTCGAAGCGGGCGCGGCCTTGTTCGAACGCGTCTGGGCCGAGAACGGCAACCGGCCCGTGCGACTGATCGGCCTCGGCGCGACAAATCTACAGGAACGGGCGCAGCAGCTTCGCCTGGGCGAGACGCTGGAAGCGGATCACCTCGCCACGGCCGTGAGCGCCCTGCGCGAGCGCTTCGGCGAAGGTGTCATCGGTCGCGCCGCGGAGATCAGGCATCATCGCGGGACCCCGAATCGCGATTGACACGGATCTTTCAAACTGGAAGGATTGGAAACCTTAGTGAGGTTTGCAAATGCCTGACTCTCCTGCTTCGACGCGCCAGAACTGGCTAACTCTCGGCACCGCAAGTGAAATGCTTGGTGTCAGCGAGTCTACTATCCGTCGCTGGGCAGATGCCGGAGACATCCGGTCATTTCGCACTCCTGGTGGTCATCGGCGCATTCTGGAGGATGACCTGAAGCAATTCATCGCATCGGCACCCAGTGCCGCGCCCGGGCGTGATACCGACCGAATTAGCGATATCGCGCTGGCGCGCGTGAAACGGCGGATCAGCCGTGGACGTCAGACGCATTCTATGGACGCTTTTAACACGCTTTCCGATGAGGTGCGCGACCGCCTACGGTTAATGGGAAGACAACTTGTGGACCTGTTCGCACGTTACATCGCGTCGGATTCAAAGAAGGAGCGGTTCGCCGAAGATGCCAGGACGATCGGGCACGAGTACGGGCGAACACTCGTTGGCTCTGGAGTGCGTCTGACGGTAGCGGTGAGCACGTTCAACAGCATGCGGCGCTCGATGGAGGAGACCGCCTCCCAGATTGCCGCTGAGGCGGGCCTTTCAACGGAGGAGTCCGTCGTGGCGATCGAAAACATCCTCGATCTCGCCGACGTGGTGCTGGAAGGCATGGCGCAGGTGTACGAAGGCGCTCCTGCGCCG
>JBDUAL010000138.1:0-5350 GCA_040004685.1 Anaerolineaceae bacterium
GGGAAAACGGCGACTCGGACGAGCCTGATGGGGACTCCGCTCCCGAATGACCAAACAGCGAGCGGCGGCGACGGCTGAGCTGCCATGGTTCGCGCGCTACACCGGCAATCGAACGCCGATCCGGGCCATGTGGTACGCTGTGGAAGAGTTGTTCGGGGACTACACCCGGTTCCGTGCCGCAGACGCGGCCTGTTGCAAGCGCTTGTTGGTTGCCTTCTGCTCGTATCCCACGCACCCTGCGCGCTCCAACGTTTGAGCGCCGGTGCTTCGAGAGTCCTGGTTCGAAAGGAATCGAAGACTGTTTTTCCTAAGACGTAAGAACAAAGACACGGCGTTGCCCACCGCATCCCCGATCGCCACTCTGGCGAACGCGGCACCCGTCGCCGAAGAAGTTCCCGCTCCGCATCGCACTTCGCGAGAAGTCGGCCACCACGGCCCCGTCCCCCACGACGCCGCAACAACACCACGCCGTCGGCGAAGCCGTACACGCGGTCGAGGTGCAGCCGCCGCGGGAGAATCCGTGGCGCGCCCGGAGCACCACCTCCCAGAGGCGATCGCCCCCCTCTCCGAAGCGTTCCGCGCCCTCGGTGTGGATGAAACTGGGCTCTGCGCCATCGCCGCGCTCGGCTACATTGAGCCAACGCCAATTCAGGCCGCCGCCTTGCCGCTCATGCTTGAAGGCGCCGATATGGTTGGCTTGGCCCAGACCGGCACTGGCAAGACGATCGCCTTCGGTCTCCCACTCGCACGTTCGATCGATCCTGAGCTTAACGAAGTCCAGGCTGTCGTCCTTGTCCCCACCCGCGAACTCGCCAACCAGGTGAAGGACGTTATCGAACACCTCGGCACCTTCTACGGCTTCCGCACACTTGGCCTGATCGGTGGAAGCCGCGTCCAGACAGACCTCGCGGCCCTCGAACGCGGTGTCCATGTGGTCGTCGGTACGCCCGGCCGCGTCATTGATCACATCAAGCGCGGTACGGTGAGCTTTCGCAACGTGCACTTCGCCGTCCTCGATGAAGCGGACCAAATGCTCGACATCGGCTTCGCCCGAGACATCGAATACATTCTTCGCTCCGTCCCCAAGGAGCGCCAGACGGCGCTCTTCAGCGCCACCATGCCGGAGAGCATCAGCCGCATCGTCTACCGCTACATGCGCAAGGCAGAGCGAATCGCGGTTGATCCCGAACAGAGAGCCGCCGAGGGCGTTGCGCAGTTTTACTGCGAAGTACCCGAACGCGAGAAGATCCTGGCCCTGCGTTACCTCTACGAACAGCAGCAACTCGGTCGCTCCCTAATTTTCAGGCGCACGAAGATCGGCGTCGATCGATTGACCGAAGCGCTGCAAGCAAACGGAGTCCCCGCCCGGGCCATCCACGGCGACCTCCGCCAGGGACAGCGAGACCGCGTTATGGCCGATTTTCGCTCAGGTGCCCTGGACTTCCTCGTCGCGACCAACGTCGCCGCCCGCGGCCTGGACATCCCGGACATCGAGCACGTGATCAACTACGACGTGCCCCAGAACGCCGAAGAGTACATTCACCGCATCGGCCGCACCGCGCGCGCCGGCAAGAAAGGCTCGTCCTACACTTTCGTTAGCGAATGGGAACTGGACGAATGGGATCGCATCCTCCACCAGGTGGGCAACGCCAGCGTCGAACTGATCCCCCTGCCAACCCGTTGGGACTAAGTCCCGAAATCGCAACGTGGATTGAGGCGGCCTAACGAAGAGTTCCGGGGCCGCCTTTCTGTTGGCCGCCGGTTACTGAGTCCCTACCGGACCCGGTTGCGTAGCACCTGGCTCCCGCTAATCTCCACTTCCACAACGTCGCCGCTCTTCAGTGCCTGCGGCTCGCCAGGTGTGCCGGTGTAGATGATATCCCCGGGCAGAAGCGTCATGACGGCACTCACAAGCCGGACGATCTCGGGGATGTCCCGGATCAGCTCGTCGGACTTTGCGTGCTGCGCTTCCACCCCGTTCACCCGGGTCCGCAGTTCGATCTTGTCCCACTCGAGCCCGGTCACAATGTCCGGGCCATAGACGCCAAACGTATCGCTCCCTTTCGCCCGCCACCACTGGCCATCGGCGCGCTGCCATTCCCGGGCCGAGACGTCGTTCCCGCAGGTATAGCCGAAGATCGCGTCGAGGGACTCCTCGCGGCTCGCCCGGCTGACCTTCTTGCCGATAACGACCACCACTTCGCCCTCCGGATCGATGCGTCCCGCGCCTTCCGGCAGCACGATGTCATCCCCCGGACCAGCGATACTCGAAAGCGGCTTGAAGAACAGCGTCGGCGGATCTGGCGCCGGTCGGCCATTCAGATGACTGGAGTAGTTGAGCCCGACACACACGATTGAGCGCGGCTCCGTTGGCGCGAGAAGTGTGACTGAGGAGAGCGCGACGCTCTCACCCGTCTGCTCCGTCGCCTCCCAGAAAGGTTCCTTGATCACAGCGATGTTTTGGCCCCCAAGCAGGCCCGCACCGGTGGTTCCATCCGCTCGCCGAAACCGTACGTAGTTCGCCATTCTTCACTCCCTCATTCTCGATGTGGCGAGTTTACTGGAGAGACGGAACGAACGTGTCAACCGCCTGAGTCCGCGCACTTCTGGCCCGGCAATGACGGCTTCCGCGCTAAAGCCCTCGCAGCTCCACCCGTCGGCCGGTGTCCGCGCGAATCTCGCCGATGCGCAGCCCCTCAGGGACGGCAGCCATCACTTCGTCCGCGTCGTCAGGTGAGACCATCAAGACGAGGCCGATGCCCATATTGAACACTTCATACATCTCTTCAGACGAGATCTCTCCACGCTGCTGGATGATCGTGAAGATCGGCAGCACGGGCCAAGCCTTCGTATCGAAGAGAGCGGTCACGTCTGGCGGCAGAATGCGCGGGACGTTCTCCGTGTACCCACCGCCAGTGATGTGGGCGATCCCGTGGGTCCTGTCCAGCACCGGCGCGACCATCTGGTAGTACGGCCGGTGGGTTTCTAGCAGCGCCTCACCCATCGTCCGGCCGCCGAGTAGGGCAGGACGCTCTTCAAGCCGGCGGCGAGTCTCCTTGGCTGATTCGCCGTCCGCAATGTGCAGCGCCTTGCGAGCCAACGAAAAGCCGTTCGTATGCAGCCCAGAGCTGGGGATACCGATCAGCACATCGCCCACGGCGACGCGTGATCCGTCGATGATCTTGTCGCGTTCCACCACCCCAACGATGAACCCGGCCAGGTCGAAATCGCCAAGCGCGTAGACGTCCGGCATGTCCGCCGTTTCGCCGCCGAGGAGTGCGCAGTTCTGCGCCGCGCAGGCCCGCGCCACACCCTCGACGATTGTCTGCTTCTGCTCGGTGGTCAGGCCGTTACCAGCGATGTAATCGAGAAAAAAGATCGGCTCGGCCCCGCAGGCCATGATGTCGTTGACGCTGTGCCCGAGAATATCCGGCCCACAGAGGTCCAGCCGGTTGGCGGCGGCCAGCAGCTTGACCTTCGTCCCGATGCCGTCCGCGCTCGCCGAAAGGACGGGGTCGCGGTATTTGTCGCCCATACGAAAGAGCCCGCTGAACGGGCCCGCGTCGCTCAGCACCTCCGGCCGACGGGCCTGGGCGAGGATGCCCGGGAGGCTGGCCGCGAACTTGCTTCTCGCGGCGATATCCACCCCGGCTGCTGCATACGCCTTCTGTTCTGTCATCGCCCCCAAGGGTAGAGCCACGCCGCGCCACGGGATAGAAGTGCGTCCCGCCGACATTGAAGCTTTCGTTTCTTTGGCGTGGCGTTGACGGGTCTTCAGCCATCGCCAAGCGCGCAGCGGCGCATGGTCTACGATGCGTTAGCGGACGTTTTTAAGGCGGCCCACAGGAGATTCGAAGTGGTGGTGGTGAAGCGGTACTCGTGCCTCCCGTTGCTGGTGATTGCGGTCCTGGTGGTCAGCCTGTTTACGCTCGCCTGCGGCGACGATGATGGGGGCGCCGTTTCCCCGGGCGGCCCCTTCGGCGACAACAAGACGGCCAAAAGTGGGGTGCGCGATGGTTCGAGCGGTTCCGGCAGTTGCGAAGTGAAGGTTACCGGAGACCAGCAACTAACCTTCAGCGGCAAAGCTGGCCCAGGTGCGGTGGGTAGCGACTATTGGTTCACCGACGACGACCTGCGTCAGACGTTTACCGCACTCAAGAACGATAAAGAGAGCGTCGAGGCAGCGCTGAAGAAGGATCCGCGACTCTACCTGCTGATTGTGAACTGCAATCAAGCGGGGGGCGGGGGCACGCTTTCACTGATCCCGTCAAACACCTCGAAATACAAGGATGTCCCGTTCAAGCCGGCCGATTACGTCATTTCCAAACAGGGGGCACTCAGCGGTGCGAAGAATCCCGGCGAATTCACGGCGCTCCTGAACTTGGCCAAAGGCGGCTTCAACGTTTCCGAGCCGGGCAAGTTGCAGATCACGAAGTTCGACAAGAGCGGCATAGCGGGGACGTTCACCTTCAAGGCGGAAGAGTTTGCCGCTGAGGGCACGCCAAAAAAGGTCAACGTCGAGGGAAAGTTCGATTTCTCGTGTCCCGGGGGAGGGAGCTGCAAGAAATAGCCGGGCAAGGTTGAACCGGTTGCACACGATCCGGCGTCGGCCCCCGAGACAGCAAGAGCAGCCGTTCCCCGAAATGCGCGGCGGGGGATTCACCTGGCCTCTGCTGATGCCGTCCGGATTCTACCCCTCTCCACCTTGCTCAGCCGGATTGTCCGCCTGTTTGGCGACTTCATCCTTCACGGATTGCTTCACAGATGTCTCGACTTTCGCGTTGGTATCCACATTACGAATCGACTCGACTATGGTGTCATCGTCGTCTTGGGGAGCGCTCAAATGGTCCAGTTCCGCCTTCTTCGCACCTATCTGGTTGAGCAGTTCCGCGACCGTTCGCATGCGTTCTTCGACCTCGGGAAGTTCCACCTGAACCGCGGCCGATTGCAGCAACGGGAAGATAGCGTGTCCGATTGCGTTCTTTTCCGCGCTTATCTTCGATTCTAGCCTTCGTACGTCCACCTCCAACTTGCCGCGCTTCGCCCGGCGCTTGCTGGCGGAAGCGAGATCTGAGGTTGCGTCCTTGACGCGTCTGAAAAACGACATGGTTCACTCCTTCGACGAGCTTGTGGCTGCTGCCTACCAGCATAGTCCTTCGCGAAGCTGTACAGACCTACGGCCCAGAACGCCTCCCGAGGCATCGCCCTGATCGAAGCCAGACTAGAAGCAAACGATCGCTCAGAGGATCGATAGCACCACGCCCACAGACTTCTTCAGGACCCTGCCAGCGTACGACTGACACGACGTCCTGCCATGCCGTTCAAGAAGTTTGGACTTACGCCTGTTTCT
>JBDUAL010000139.1:0-5324 GCA_040004685.1 Anaerolineaceae bacterium
CGCGAATAAATGACATCCTTCGGCGTTGCCCCCACGGCGGGATCGCCAGTCGCGATGTACTCCAGGCCTTTGATGCCGCGCTGAATCGTCCGTTCGACTTCGCTGCGGACGCGATCTTCGATGGTGGCGGAGCTGGAGGGAGCTTGAGTCATTTTGACGACCTCTTCGCGTTGTGGAAGGAGAAAGGTTACAGGAACCTGGCCAGTGAGCACGGAAGTCACTCTCCGGCCACCGACCCGCAGACTCAGTGTGACAGGCGCTTGTGTCCCTGCGGCAAACGCAGTGTGAACGCCTAGTTAACTCTTCGCCGCCGGCTTCTTCGTGCGAGGCGGGCGAGGGGCGGCAGTCGCGGGCGTCGGCGCGGCTGCCGCAACTGGCTTGGTTGCCGGGGCTGACTTCTTCATCGAAGTGAGGCTCGAGTCGATGCTGCCCAGGCGATCCTCGATAGCACTCAGGCGTTCGCCGAGCGAGAGGATGTCGGTGCGTGACGGCAGGTTGAGCGCTGAGAAGGTGCGCCCCATCACCTCGTTCATGCTCTTCTGCATGTTGAGGTAGACGTCCATGAACTGGCCCATCGACTGCGTGAACTGGTCAGTCGACATCGCGTTGTTGAGGAACCCGTTCAACTGTCGTTCCGAATTCGCCATCCATTCGCGCCACATTTCGAAAGGGTCTGCCTGAGTTCCTTGAGCCATGATCAACCTTCTTCCTGATGTTGGGTGTGGATCTTACAGCGCGGAGTCAACGTCCTTGGTTTCGGGGGCCCGGGGGACCAACGGCGCGAAGCTCGAAAGGGCGGTTTGGAGGATGGACTGGTAGTTCTGTAACGTTTCGATCCAGCCCGAAAGAAAGAGCTCTCCCGCTTTCGTGAGACTGTACATACGGCGCGCGGGACCGCTCTCGGACGTGTCCCAGAAGGACGACACCATGCCAGTCTTTTCGAGTTGGCGGAGGGTGCGGTAGACCGTGCCGCTATCGAAATCGGGCATGCCGGCCTCCGCGAGCCGTTGCGAGAGCTGATAGCCGTACGCATTCCAGTTCTTCAGGAACGCGAGCAAGCTGGTCGAAAGCAGTTCGCCGTGAAGGCGGGGTCTTGATGCGGAGTCGGTCATCTGGGCTCCCTTAGTAGATGCAGTATGCACCTATAAGCAGACTGTTGACAAGTCGTTGCGCCTAAGTGCATACTGCATCTATCGACGGGCGCACCACACTCTTTTCGCCCGCGGAAGGAATCCAACACACCATGGCAGCAAACCAGACCGTCCAGAAGTACTACGACGCCCTTATCGCCAGCTACGACATCCTTACCGATGCGATTGCCAGCGGCAACGAACGTGGCATGAAAGTGACCCGTCAGTTCGCCACCGACGTTGCGAAAGGCCAGCGCGAAGCTCTCGAGCTCGGCAAGAAGCTCGCCGGCGAGCCCACTGACCTTGGCCAGTTCTACTCGGCCGTCCTCGAGGCCACCACTGCGGCCCAGGGCCGGGCCCTCACTTTCACCCAGGCTGCCTACCAGGAAGCCCTGGGCGCCGGTACGGAAGCCCGCGAAGTGATCAGCAAGCTCGTGGAGGCCAACAAGGAAACCAGCCAGGCCGCCATCGCCGCCGCCCGTAGCTTCGCCACTACCAATCCTATGGCCGACATCGTTCGTCGCGGGTTCGAAGCGATGCAGCCGAAGGCCGCCGCGACGGAGCCCAAGAAGAAGGCCGAAAAAGTCGCCGTCTAATCATCGGATCCCAGCGACCCCGCGAAAACGGGCCAGTCATGACGACTGGCCCGTTTTCTGTCTGACTTTGGATCGCAGTTAGGCGGTCTGGCGGAGGCGCTTGGCCAATTCGCGATAGACGCCCGGGTGGAATGCCATGCCAATATGTGTGCAGTTCACCTCGCTGTTGAGCGCTGGATCTTCCTCAATGCACGATTCCCAATCGACCACGCCGTCGTTCCTCGAGTAGATGGCGTAATGCGCCACCTCGAACTCGTACTTTTCCGGCGCCAGCATGTTCTTCACGAAATTACAAGTGCAATGCCCGCTGAAGCAGGAGGGCTTGATGTTGCTCCGCGCTCCGCGCGAACGGCGCAGCGATTCGGTGGCAGCGATCAACGATGGGTGCGCCCGGACAGCGTCACGGAACGGCGAACCCATTGAGATCACCAGGCTCACATACTCCGGAAAGTCGAGTGCGACGCTCCGGGAGAGCATGCCGCCCAGGCTGTGACCAATAAGGCGAACCCGCTGCCCGGTCTCGCGATTCGCGCGCTTTACCGTCTCGAGCAGCTTCCCAGCAATGTGGTCCGGGCAGTCCGCGTTACGGCCGATATCCGAAAAATACGGTCGATAGCCGATGCGGGCGAGCCATGCGTGAAGCTCGACGAGGGAGGCATCCGATGCGAGAAAGCCGGGAACCACCACCACCGGCTCTCCGTTCCCCCTTGGCACGCCGCACCCGTAATAGACGGGGGATGTACGGAGCGCCAGCCAATCGAACCCGAACATCGACTCGCGCCAGATCGGCGTGGCGATCGGCTGCAGTGAGGGGTCCTCGGAAAACGGATTCTCGTGGAACGGGTCTTCGGCGTACTCCAAAAAGGAGTGCTTGAACTGTGTCATGACTGCCCCTTTATCCACGACATCGATCGCACCTCTCCACCGGCCGCCAGGTACTGTTGGCGAACGCTACAGGGAGGCCGATATTGCGGCAAGACAATAGCATTCGTCCATTACTATAATCCGGCTGGTCTATTCGTGCCGATGTAGCCAAGAACCCGTCGGCTGAGGAGAATCGCCAATGACTGCTCCCACCTTGCGTCGTCGCATGACTTCCATGGACGCCGCTTTCCTCTACTTCGAAAAGCCAACTATGCCGCTCCACATCGGCTCTATCAGCGTACTCGATGGCCCACTCTCAAAAGAGACACTCGCTGGCCACATGGAATCACGAATGCATCGCATTCCGCGCTACCGGGAACTGGCTGTGTTCGATTCTTTCAACGTAGGCCACCCCCGCTGGGAAGACGACCCGAATTTCGATGTCAAGCGCCACATTGACGAGATTACGCTGCCAAAGGGCTCCAGCTACGACGACCTGATGGAGACCATCTCCACCATCCACGGTCAGATGCTGCCGCGCGACCGCCCACTGTGGAAGATCGTTCTGATCCACGGTTTGAGCGGCGGGGCAACAGGGCTGTGCATGCTGGTCCATCACTGCATGGTCGATGGCGTCTCGGGAATCGAACTGCTGACCATCGTGACCGACCTTGAGAAGGACATCGAACCGGAGGCGCCACAACCGTTTACCCCGAGTCCGGCCAGCACCACTATGGAGCGCGCCCGCGACGCCTGGCGGGATACGGTCAATTCCGCTATGGCCCAATCGACCGAGGCGGTTCGTTGGGCGATGGATCCGCAACAACAGATGCGCGACCTGCAGGCGGTCACAGGCGCATTGATGTCGGCCGCGCCTTCGCTTGTCCAGCCCGCACCAGTCACACCGTTTAATCAGCCGGTTTCCGGAAACCGAAGCTACGCAGTCGTTGCCCTGCCGTTCGCTGAGATTCGCGGCGTCCGCGGCGCGCTCGGTGGGACGATCAACGATGTCGTGCTCTCGGCGCTTTCTGGCGGCATGGGCGTCTATCTGCGCGAGAAGGGCATCGCAACGGAGCGCATGGAGCTCCGCGCAATGGTGCCTGTGAACGTGCGCACCGAAGCGGACAAGACCGCTCTCGGCAATGCGGTTTCCATGCTCATCGCCCCTCTGCCGGTGGGAGTGTTGGACCCCGTCGAACGACACAAGGCCGTCATCGCCGGCATGGGGCGTCTGAAGACCGCGAACCAGGCTGGTGGCTTCGCGCTCATGTCGCGCCTCACCGAGCAGGTTCCGCCCGCCCTCCAGGCGCTCGCTGGCACCATGTCCCCGAACGGCCAGGCACTTTTCAACCTCATCTGCACCAACGTCCCCGGCCCCCAGATCCCGCTCTACATCGCCGGCCGCAGGATCGAAGAGCTCTGGCCATTGGTCCCGTTGAGCGCGGGCCTTGGTCTGAACGTCTGCCTTACCAGCTACAACGGAGTGCTCTACTGGGGCATCTGCGCCGACCCGAAACTCGTGCCAGACGTGGACAACGTTGCCACCCTCATCCGCGATTCGTTCGAAGAACTGAAGGCCGCCGCGACGGCAGCGGCTGTGCCTGCGTAAGCAACGGCGCCGTCGACGGGGGCTACGATGAACCGCTTCGCGTCTTTGTTCGCGTGGTGGGACTCTACTTTACCGAGATCCTGGAGTGCGCCACGGGGACTCGCTGGACTCCCGGAACAGACGCACCTGCCGCCCTCCCAGCGCCCTCACACATCCACCGTGTCGGTTAGGCCCTCCAGGTCGTAGGCCATCACCAGCAGGTCGCGGGTGCGGCCGTCACCAGCCATCACCCAGTCCGTCAGCAGCGCCTCGGGCTTGAAGCCGAGGCGCTCGAACGTCGCTCGGGCGCCAGCCTGGTCCAGTGTCATCTGGGCAGTCAGCTTGCGCAGCCCCATAAGCTTGGCGGTGGCGTAGATTTCGCTCGCCAGCACCCTCCCGAGGCCGCCACCGCGATACGGTACGCCCGCGAGCATGCGGATTTCGCCGAGGTGGCGCATCCACGAAGCCGGGTTGAGGTGCAGCGAGCCGTATCCCGCGATAGCCTCGCCGTCGATCGCCAGCACCGTCAGCGATTGGCCCGCGGCGATGTCGTCGATCCACTCCTGCACCGCTGCCGGTTCGGCTATGTTCCGGCGCAGGAACAGCAGGTCATCGGCTGGAAGGCCGTGCGCAAAGCTCAGCATGCGCGCCTGGTCACCGTCGCTCATCAGGCGAAGCTCCACCTTCTTCCCGCCTTTCAGCGAAACGGTGCGGGGAAAGCGGGATTCTACGGCGGCTGGTCTGGTCGCTCTGGCGGTCTTGGCGGTCTTGGCGGTCTTGGCGGGCATGAGCATTCTCCTGATCTGACGCGCAAGGATACCCGCCATTCACGCGGGCGGAAAGCGTTACCAGGGAACCATCCGGCCGTTACCCTCTCTGCGTGGACCAAACAGAACTGATTCGTGCCGCTCGGACCGATTCCGATGCCTTCGGCCAGCTGTACGACCAGACGGCGCCGTCCGTCTACCGATTCGCGTTCTCGCTCGTCCGCGATCACCACCGCGCCGAGGACCTTGTCTCGGAGACCTTCCGTCGGGCCATTGATCGGCTTCGGAGCTACGAGGACAACGGACGACCGTTTCACGCCTGGCTTTTCACGATCACGCGCAACCTCGCGATCGACGGCACTCGGCGCAGTAGGCGGGA
>JBDUAL010000140.1:0-5322 GCA_040004685.1 Anaerolineaceae bacterium
CACCGCTCCGGTCTATGAATCTAAGCCAGCGACCGCCAAGAAGCCGGCCAAAGCATGGATCAAGTCCGGCACGGGCAAAGTCGCCGTGGTGCGCTCTTTCATCGGCGTTCCCAGCGGGAACAACGGCGTGTACAAACACGGCGGCGGGGCCACCTGGATTACGGGCAAGGCCGCGAGCCGCATCGATAAGCACGAAAAAGAACACATCAAAACGACGAAAGCGCTACACGATGCGCACATCAAGCCGCTTGAGAAACGCGTCTCCACCTACCGCGGCATGACCGGGAACAACAAGGACGGCGCCGATGAGGCGGCGGCCATCGCAGCGCTGCAGACGGAGATCAACTGGAACACGGCGGTCAACGACTTCGCCACGAACGACACCGCCCAGAACACCCCGATGGGCCCGGTGGACACGATCGACCTGGCGAAGCCGGACTTCTACTTCGACTTTGGCGCGCGCGACGTGAAAAAAGTAACGTACGACCATTTCGTTGATACGCAGTAGGTTGTCCCGGTGAAGCTCTCACTGGAAGTGGTGTCGCGGGACGGTGATGAGGTCGTGCTCCGGCTAGTGGCGTTTAACGATTCCTCAAAACCCGCGGAATTCGACCGGCGCGCGCTGGTTGGCCCGAACGGCGTGCCCGCCACGCAAGAGCCCTGGCCAGTTTCGCTTGAACCGGCAGCCCGCGACGCCAACCAGAACACCGTGCTGTTGAGTGCGTTCTGTCTGTATGGAAGAGAGCGTCGGTTCACCATTGCCGAACCGACGACTTTTCACGGCTATCTCGTCTCGCGGCCCGGCGGCGGCCTCCTTTCAGGGGGCCCTGCCCATGCCAAGCAGCTAGTTGCCGCGGCGCAATCGCTAGCATTGGCCCCCGGAAGTTAGGGTCGCCCTACCCCCTTGGCAGGCCCAGCCCCCGCGTGGCGATGACGTTCCGCTGGATTTCGGAGGTGCCGCCGGCGATCGTTGCCGACACATTGGCAAGGTAGTCGCGGGTGTAGCGGCCGTGGCGGACTGCACCAGGCCCCTCTTGCACCTGGCCCTCCAGTCCGAGCGCCTTGATCGCTGCCACGCTGGCGTTCTGGCGAAGTTCGGAGCTGAGCAGCTTGGCCGCTGACGCTTCCTTGTTCGGCACGCGGCCAACTTCCTGCATGGAGGCGATGGAGTACGAAAGCATCGTCCCGACCAGCACCGCAGTGTACAGATCAGCGAGGTTGTAGCGCGTCTGCATCGTCCGCGGGCGTTCGCGGACGACTGCGGCGAGGTCGTCCAGGAAACGGCGGGTGCCGGCGAAGACAGCGATGCTTGAACGTTCGAAATCGAGCGTGGCCGCCGCGTGGTACCAGCCCCGGTTCTCTTCGCCCACCATGTTCTCCTTCGGCACGCGAACGTTGTCGAAAAAGACTTCGTTGAAGCTGTGGCTGCCCGCCATGTTGACCAGCGGGCGGACCGTCACGCCGGGCGCTTTCATATCGAGGATGAAGGTGCTGATGCCCTTGTGCTTCGGCGCGTTCGGGTCCGTGCGGGCAACGAGCCAGCCGTAGTCCGCGCGATGCCCGTCGGAGGTCCAGATCTTCTGGCCCGAAACCACGTAGTCATCGCCGTCGCGCACGGCGCGCGTCTGGAGCGAGGCAAGGTCCGAACCGGCCCCTGGTTCGCTGAAGAGCTGGCAGTAGTAGCCGGTGCCGCTCGTGATCGAGCTGAGATGTTTCTTCTTCTGCTCATCGGTGCCGTAGGGGATGAGGATTGGGCCGACGTAGAAGACGCCGCGGCGGTGGGCGCCGATCGGGGCGCGGTTGTAGGACATCTCTTCGTTGAAGATGAGCTGCTGCATGGCTGTACCGCCGAGGCCGCCGTACTCCTTCGGCCAGGGGAGGGCAACCCAGCGCCGTTCGGCGAGCTTCAACGAGAACTCGGGCGACCATCCCATTTCGCCGCGCAGACGGTCGTCGACCGGGCCTTCAGGCTCAGGCGGGAGATTATCCTTGAGAAAGTCCTGATCCTCTTTACGGAAAGATTGCTGTTCTGGCGAGAAGCGAAACTGCATGGCGGCACCCGGTTTTCGGTAGTGCCGCCATCATAGCGTCGCGACGAGTTGCGTAGTGCCTAGCATTTAGTGAGGAGGCGACGAGGCCGGGCTACTGGCCCCGGTGCACGGCGAAGAGGCGGACGGGCTCTTCGAAGCCCTTGAGGGCCGCCGGAGATTGCTCTGAAAAAAGGAATCCTTTGCCCATGGCGAGTTCGCGCACGACATTCGTGACCACGACGTCGCCGGGCTCTGCACGTGAGCAGACTCGAGCCGCGAGCTGGACGGTGGCGCCGAAGAGGTCGCCGTCCTCTGCCACCGGTTCGCCTGCATTGAGGCCGATGCGAACCTGGACGGCCTGGTCGTCGCCGAAAGCTTCCTGAATTGCAATCGCGGCATCGATCGCGTTTGAGCCGCTGCCGAAGGCTGCCATGATGCCGTCGCCCGTGTGCTTCACTTCCCGGCCACCGTGGGCAGCGAGAGCTTCGCGGACAACTTGGTTATGCCGGTGGACGAGTTCTTGCTGGGCGCGGGCATCGCCAAGACGTTGGGTCAACGCGGTGGAGTCGCGGAGGTCGGTGAACATGACCGTAAGCAGTCCTTGCCGCTGGTCGGACTGTTTGCCGTCGGCGGTTGTCCGACGGATCGGCAGGCCTTCGAGGATGAATTCGGCCGCCTGGCGGATCGATTCCGCCATCACCTCGGGTTCTGGAAGGTGGCCTCGGCCTTCGAGGGTTACGAGCCTTGCCCCGGGGATTCCCGACGCGACTTCGAGGCCGTGGCGATAGGCGATCGCCTTGTCGCTTCGCGAATGGATGACCAGAGTAGGGCATGAAACGCGTGCAAGGAGGTCAGAAACATCGGACTCGTAAACGGCCTCAAGGAGCGCGGCTGCGTCTTCCTTGGTCGCAGCGCGGCGCTGGTGGAGGGCAAATGTGCGAGCTTCTTCGGCCGATGCACCCGGCATGAACATGTTCGTCATCATGTCGGAACCTGCGCCCCAGCTCGCGCGGACGACGGAGAGCAACGCCTCGCGCATTTCGGGCTTGGAAAGCGACGGACCGCGCGCGTACGTACTCCAAAGCACGAGCCGATCCACCTGCCTGGGGTGGCGGGCCGCATAGGCGATCCCGATCGGTCCCCCTTCGGATATCGCGAGGAGAGAGAACTTCTTGAGCTTGAGGCTGCTCACCACAGCTTCGAGGTCCGCAAGACGAGATTCCAGGGTGTAGTGTCCAAGGTTGCGATCGGAGAGGCCCGTGCCCCCTTTGTCATATCGAATCAAGGTGAACTGTTGCGCAAGTGCAATGATCCCATCGCGCGCAAAGAAGTCGGGAGCAATATCGTCTTCCAAATGGCTGACCCAGCCTGAAACACGCACAAGCGGCGGGCCGGAACCCATGGTTGAGTAAGCGATGCGGACGCCGTCAGCATTCTTACAGAAACGTATCTGCTGCTCGGTCATGCGCGGATACTACGCACATCAACAAGCAATTACCACCGTTACGAATGGGTGCTTAGAGCTGACGAGGCGGCGCTTGGCCCCTGTCTCCTAGTTCGCGAAGTGAACGACCTGGCTCGTGCGGCCCCACAGCTCTTCGAGCCGGTAGTAGGCGCGCTGATCGGGCGAGAAGATGTGGACAATCAGGTCGCCGAAATCGAGCAGCACCCAGCCACTGTTCGGTGAGCCTTCGCGGTGCCGAATGTCGTGGCCTTCCGGCTTTAGCGCCTCTTCGAGGTAGTCGGCGAGCGCGTTGAACTGCAACGGTGATTGCGCGGTGGCGATCACGAAGTAATCGGTGAACGAAGCTGTTCGGGAGATGTCGAGGAGGGCGATGTCCAATGCCTGGTGGTCAGAGAGGACATCGACTGCCCGTTGGGCGAGGGTTTCGGAATCCAGGAAGAGTGCTCCACCGCCCGCTGCTGCCGGGCCTATAAGGGATTGGCGTTAAAACGATGGTAGCACATGGCGGCAAACCCTTAGCTTGAGCCGCCTCAAGGGTGCCGGTCGGCTACACTCGAATGAGTCTGGCGTTATGCCGCCCTGGAGTTCCAGTGCCCGAATCCCCTGCTCGCGTTGTCGTTGGCATGTCCGGCGGAGTCGATAGCTCCGTAGCGGCGGGGCTCCTGGTGGAACAGGGCTACGAAGTAATCGGCGTAACGATGCGCCTCTGGACCGAAGAGCGGCCGGATGAGCTGAGCGGCCACCAGCAATGCTGCAGCGTCGACGACGTGGACGATGCTCGGCGCGTCGCCGGTCAGCTCGGTATCCGCCACTACGTGATGAACTTCGAAGAAGAGTTCAAGGCGAAGGTCGTCGATAACTTCGTCGCCGAATACGCGGCGGGGCGCACCCCCAACCCCTGCGTGCGCTGCAACGAACACATCAAGTACCGCGCGTTGTTAGACCGGCTGCCGGCCTTAGAGGCTCAGTACGTGGCGACCGGGCACTACGCGCGCGTGGCCCACAAGGCGGGCCAACCATCGAGGCTCTTCAGGGCGGTGGACCTCTCGAAGGACCAGTCGTACGTCCTCTATATGCTCCAGCAGGAGCAGCTTTCGCGGCTGATCTTGCCGATCGGCGAACTGACCAAAGTAGAGGTGCGCGAACACGCGCGGCGCCTCGGGCTGGACGTCGCCGAGAAGCCGGACAGCGTGGAGATCTGCTTCGTGCCCGGGAACGACTACCGAGCCTTCATCGAAGGACGAGCCGAGAGCACCTCGGGCGAAATGCGCGACTCTGAGGGCTGCGTCGTCGCCGAGCACCGCGGGGTCGCGGCCTACACCGTTGGACAGCGCAAGGGGCTGGGCATCGCCGTTGGCGAACCGCGCTACGTGACCGGGATTGATGCAGCGCGGAACATCGTCACCATCGGCCCCGAAGAGGACCTCTTCTCGGACACGGCGGAAGTCGCTGAGGTGCGCTGGACGGCGGGCGTTGCGCCAGCAGATGGCTCAACGCTTGGGGCCAAGGCGCGCTACAAGGCGGAGCCGGCCACAGCAACGCTGGTCGCCACTGCGGGCGATTCGGCAACCGTGCGGTTCGCCAAACGCCAGCGCGCGCTCACCCCCGGCCAGGCGATCGCGTTCTACTCGGGCGAAGAGTGCCTCGGCGGCGGCACGATTGAGCGGGCGAGACGAGGCTGAGCTTAGGGCACTGTGCGGCGCACGCACAGGCGCTCAAGCGCCCTGGTTCTGACGCCACCTTACTCCTCGAACACCTGCATCAGCTCGTAGGGCACCGACGCGGTGAACTGGTCGAACCTGCACGATTCCGGGGGCTTGTCCGTGC
>JBDUAL010000141.1:0-5313 GCA_040004685.1 Anaerolineaceae bacterium
CTGCCCCGCTCGGGCCGCTGCCGGTGAAGTGAAAGTTAGAGCCAGCGCCCCAGGCGGACGCCGACGAACCCACGACCGATAGCGCGGAACCAGCGACCGTGGCCGGCGCGCCGGCGCCGTTATATCCCCAACTAGTGGAGTCCGAGGCCCACTTGAAGCCACTTGTTACGTATTGTGCCGCAACAGCGGCCTCGTCGAGTTCGACGGCGCCTGAGAAGCGGCCGATGATCTCTGCTTTCGCGGCTTCGAGACTAGCCCGATCGATCAACCCAATCCCGTTTGTCGCGACGAACATATCGATCCGCACCAAAAAGCGCTCGCCGTTGTGTTCGACGTTCAGAAAGAGGTCGTGATCCTCGTATTTCTCCGACGGACGTGCCTGGGCAGCCTGGGCGGCTGTGCCGAGCACGAACGCTGCCGCGCCCCAGGGAAGGATCGCCAGGGATGCCAATGCGAGTCCCAGCCGGGCCCCCTTGCCTTTTGTCCGATGAGTAATTTCGACCACCACCACAGTCCTTCGCAACGACAGACCGGCCCGCTGTCACACAATCAAGATGTCTTGAGCGTCGGCACCTGGGGAGAAAATGGGCGAACAGTTAGTTGTGGGGGCGCAGCATTCCGGTGACGGTTGAGTAGACGCCGTACCATGGCGAAAACGATCGAGGTTTGAACGATGCGGGTAGGCACGGTACACGAACGAAAAGACGGCGAAGCACGGGTTGGACTGACGCCGGAAGGCGCCTTCGCCATGCGCGCCGAGGGCCACGAAGTGGTGGTCGAACAGGGCGCGGGCGTCAATTCGGGGCATTCGGACGGCGCCTACCGCACGTCCGGGGCGACGATTCTCCAAACTGCGGACGAGGTCTGGGGAACCGCTGACCTCCTCGTTAAGGTGAAAGAACCCGTCCACAGCGAGTACGCCTACCTGCGACAAGGCTGTGCGCTTTTCACCTACCTGCACCTTGCCGCTGACCGCCAACTAACAGACAGACTGCTGGAATCTGGGTGCGCGAGCATGGCCTACGAACTGGTGCGCAGGCCAGATGGTTATCTGCCGCTTCTGGCGCCCATGTCCCAAGTTGCTGGGCGAATGGCCGCGGAGATTGGAGCGCACCTACTAAAACATCCTGGTCCAGGGCGCGGGAAGCTGCTCGGCGGTGTCGCCGGGGTGCCGCCCGGCCGCGTCGTGATCGTCGGGTCGGGTACGGTGGCCACCGCCGCCGCCCGGGTGCTCATGGGCCTGGACGCTCGGGTCACGGTGATGTCACGCGACTTGGCCCGGCTCTCGTACCTGCAGGAGAACTTCGGTGGACGAATCGCCACGCGTGTCTCCTCGCCACAGGGAGTCGCCGAGGAGTTGGCTGGGGCTGACCTCGCGATCCTCAGCGTACTGGTGCACGGGGCCGCTGCCCCGAAGATCGTAACGCGCGAGATGGTGCGCTCGATGGGCCCCGGGGCTGTCATTGTCGACGTTTCGATCGACCAGGGCGGCGCATCCGAGACGAGTCGTGCCACCACGCACAGCGACCCCACTTACATCGAAGAGGGGGTTGTTCACTACTGCGTCAGCAACATGCCGGGCGCCGTGCCGCAGACGAGTACGCAGGCGCTCACCAGCGCCACGCTGCCATACGTGGAGGCGCTGGCGCGGCTCGGCGTGGCCGGCGCGTTGCGGGGCGACCACGCGCTCGCGGAATCGCTCAGCACGTTTGAAGGGAAGTTGGTGCGCGGGCCGGTGGCGGAGACGTTTGGGCTGGACTCAGCTCCGAATCCGTTCATTTAGCCGTCTAAGCCCAGAGTCGGGAAGTGGACGCGGCTGACTTCACGCAACTGGACGTGGTAATTGCGTGCGCCATCACCGATACTCCGGTTCCAACACGGATGAAACTGAAGGGAAACCATGGCTGATTGGTTCGACGCGATCAATGACGCACAGCGAAAGTTCATTGAGGAGCAGCACCTGTTCTTCGTGGCGACCGCCGGCAGCGATCCTGGGAGCACGGTCAATCTCTCCCCCAAAGGCTGCAACTTGCTTCGCGTGCTTGGCCCGAACCTTGTTGCTTACCTTGACTACCCAGGGAGCGGCAACGAAACGGCGAAGCACACGGCCGAAAACGGCCGAGTGACGCTCATGTTCTGCAGCTTCAGTCTCTCCGCCAGCATTGTCCGGCTGTACGGACAGGCGCGCCGTGTGGAGGTTGACGACGCCCTCGTTCGTCAACACCGCCAAGCCTTCGGCGCCGACCTTCACCCGTTCGTGAGGCAGGCCTTCTTTGTAGACGTTGAGAAGATTCAGACTTCCTGCGGTTACGCTGTCCCGCGGATGGAGTTCATCGAGGATCGGGACACGCTCGACCGGTGGTGCGAGCGGAAGACCCACCCGCGACAGTTCGTTGACGGGATGCCCCTAGGCGGCGAGCTGGTCCCGAAACTGTCGCCCGCGCAGTGAACGCCGGGAGCTAACTGCTCGCACGGAGCCAGTCCACTGCCGCTTGAATGCCCTGCGCGAAGGAAACCTCGGGCTCCCAGCCCAGCACCGCCTTCGCCAACGAACTATCGAGCCAGATGTTCCGTACGTCGCCCGAGCGCGGCGGGCCGTGTCGTGCCGGAGTTGTGCTACCGGTGGCCGTTTGCAATGTCGAGAAAATCTCGTTGACTGAGACGCCCCTGCCGGTGCCGATGTTCAGCGCCTGGCCATCGCCTGCCTGCAGCGCGAGCAGGTTTGCCCGCGCGATGTCGCCTACGTAGACGTAGTCCTTCTGTTGCTCTCCGTCGCCATCGATCGTGCACTGCATCCCGCCGAGCATCAGCCCCGTGAAGATCGCGCAGACCCCGGCCTCGCCGTGCGGGTCCTGCCGGGGTCCATAGGCATTGGCGTAGCGCAAGATCGTGTAGTTCAGGCCGTGCGTGCGTTGGTAGAGGTCCAGGTACAGTTCGCCGACGCGTTTGGACGTGCCATACGGCGAAAGGGCGCGGATCGGGTGGGTCTCGGGAACGGGCACGAAGTCCGGGTCGCCGTAGAGTGCACCGCCGGTTGATGAGTAAATCACCTTCTTCACGCCGTTGCGGACCGCGAGGTCAACGATTCGCGCGGTGCCGCCGCCATTCACCTCCAGGTCATGGGCTGGATCGCCGGTGCTCAGTTTTACGCTCGCCTGCGCCGCCAGGTGGTTTACGACCTCCGGCTGGAAATCTTCGAAGACTCTCGCCGTCTCATTGGAGTGGATGTCAAGCTCGTAGAAGTGCACGTCCTTGGTGATGTTCGCTCGGCGGCCGGTGGACAGGTTGTCGATTACCCGGACATCGTGCCCGGCAGCGACATAGGTTTCGACAACGTGGGAACCGATGAACCCGGCTCCGCCAGTGACAAGAATTCTCATCTGAACCTCTTCGGCGCATGCAGTCGCCCGAATCAGAGGATCAGGGGCGACAGGCATTGGGACAAGGCGTTTCCCGCCGTGGTGGCCTTAGCGCTGGCGAAGTGCCCCGAAGCGCCAATCGATTGGGCCAGAGATGACCCGCCTTGCGGCTTCTGCCTCATGGCGGCCTTCGCTCCATTGAGCTCAGTTCGTCCGGCGTGACATGGATGGGGACGCGCCGGAGACGTGAGGGCAGCGTCTATTCACCGTGGCGTCCGGCCTGAGCGGCACAAGCCCAACGGTGGTACAATTGAACCACTGTATACAATCCCAAGAGGAGTAATCTATGTCGGAAATCGCCCGAGGTCTCGAAGGCATCAACGTTACCTCCACCAAGCTTTGCCGGATCGACGGGATCAAGGGCGAGTTGATCTACGCCGGTTACGACATCTTTGATCTCGCGGAGAGTTCCACCTTCGAAGAGGTGGCGTTCCTCCTCTGGACGCAGCGTCTGCCCACGAAGGCGGAAGCGGCTCAGCTGAACACGAAGCTACTTTCCGAGCGTGGACTCGATCCGATTGTGGAGCGGCTCTTGCGCGAGTTGTATGCCGTCGTAAGGCCGATGCGCACGCTTGAGATCGCCGTGGAAGTGCTCGGCGCAATTGATAAAGATTCTAGCGACCTCACGAACTCTACACTGCGCCAGACGGCGGCCCGTCTGACAGCAAAGATGGCGACGGTGATTGCGGCCTATCATCGGCTCCGCTCGGGACTGGACATCGTCCCTTCGCGGGACGACCTAGGGCACTCCGCAAACTTCCTCTACATGCTCACCGGCAAGGAGCCGAACGCCCTCGAGGCCCGCACCTTCGACGTCGCAATGATCCTCCACGCCGAGCACGAAATGAACGCCTCCACGTTCTCGGCGATCGTCACCGCTTCGACCTTGAGCGACATGTATTCGGCGATCGCCAGCGCGATTGGGACGCTCAAAGGGCCGCTCCACGGTGGCGCGAACGAAGCCGTCTACAAGCTCGTCGAAGCGATTGGCGCCGAGCAGAATATCGCCGGGCACGTCGAGGCTCTGCTCGGTCGTGGCGAGCGAGTTATGGGTATTGGCCACCGGGTCTACAAGACTACCGACCCGCGCGCTATCATCCTCGAACGTCTGGGACACGAGGTTGCCGACCAGTCTCCAGACCGCAAGTACTTCGACCTTTCGTTGAAGCTCCGGGACTACCTGGCGCGCAAGCTCGAAGGGAAGCCGCTCTACCCGAACGTCGACTTTTTCAGCGCCTCGGTCTACAAGATGCTCGGCATCCCAAGCGACCTGTACACGCCGATCTTCGCGCTTTCGCGGATCACCGGTTGGACCGCGCACTTGCTGGAGCAATACGCCGATAACCGGCTCGTCAGGCCGAACGCACTCTATGAGGGCTCCGCGAACCGCGGCTACGTTCCGATCGACCAGCGTTGAGGTATGAACCGCCGGGTCTGGCCGGCACACTCTGCGACAACCTGACTGTTCGCGGTAGCGGCCATGGTTCACAGTAGTCGCATGAAGATGCTTTTTCTGGTCGCTCCCCTGGCACTCGCCTTCTCGCTCGCGGCCTGCGGCGATGATGACGCGAAGCCCACGCCCGGGCCGACTGTCGCCTCAACCACAACAAGCGCCGCCGTGACCGCCGCGCCGAGTTTCGCCACCAGCACCAGGCCGGCCCCAACACCGGCGGCCGACGGCACCGTGGACGCGCTTGGCCCGGGAGACACGGAGACAAAAACCGTGCAAGCGCAGCCCGGCGAATTCAGTGGCCAGGCGCTACTCAAAGACGTGCGCATGGGGGTTCACCCTGAAGTCGGCGGCTGGGATCGGATCGTGTTCGAGTTCAGTGGTCCCAACCTCCCCCCCGCCACCATCGGCTACCTGCCCGTTGCCACCCAATGCGGATCTGGT
>JBDUAL010000142.1:0-5311 GCA_040004685.1 Anaerolineaceae bacterium
GCGAAGATATTCTCTTGTTCGTTGAACTCCTGGCGGCGCGTTTCCGCCGTGCTGATGTAAAGCCGGAAGCCGAGCACCCGGCGCAGCGCCTCGCTTCCTGTCGCCGTCCTTCGCGCCATTGCCCGTGACAGGAAGACCAGCACCAACCCGGCGAGGATGACGGGCGTCGCAATGAGCGCCCGTCCGAGCAAGTAGCCCGAAAGAAACGTTAGTGCAGCCCCCAGGATCATTACGCCCACGCCGATCAACGCCCACGCCGACCGCGAAGTCTCCGGCTTCTGGTTAAACCAATTGCGATCCATGCCGCCGCTGTACAACGCATCCTTCACCTTCTGAAGCCGCTCAGCGAAGGTGTTTTTCAGGTCCGACATTTCAACCGGAGAGCCGCCCTTGAACAGCCCGTCGTACAACGTGCGCTCGTAGTCGTTCAGATCGTCTCCTCGCTCAACCTTTGTCAGCTCCCAATCGGTGCTGCCGAACAAGCCCTCTTTGGCGATCTCCTTGATTTTCAGGTAGCCGCGAACGGCGAGGTCGATGATTGTCGCCGTTACGTCCTGCGTATCCGCTCGTTCATCAAGGATCAGCCCCATTTCGGCGGGTCTCAGGTTATCTGGCGGCGTATATTCGACTACGATGTTGTCCCGCGCGAACATTCCGCGCGTGCCTTCCGATGGGTCGTTGGTCAGGTAGTAGATGCTCCGGTAAGCGCGGTCTCGCCCATGGCTCCACCAGAGCGCGATCAGCGCCAGGATGCTGAGCAGCGCGACGCTTGCCATCCCACCAAACTCCAGCACGTCCAACTCGAAGAAATCGTCAATGCTCACCCGGTCCACCACCACCGGCGCCGGGTTCGCCACAATCCCTTTCTGCCAGCCCGCCACAACCGTCACCTGTTCGAAGGGGTTGAGCGCCCGTGTCGATTCGAACGTCGCCGTCGAGCCACTCGCCGAGGATTTGCAGCTTTTCGTCGAACCGAGGCGGCCCTCGAAACAGCTTGTCGTCATGTTTGCGCCGGGCGGCAGGTTCAACGTCAGGCTGAAACGGTCGATCGTGGGCTCCGCCCAGCCATCACCAGAGGCGTTCCAGTAAAGCTCATCGTGGTCGGCGTACGGGTCTAGGGCGTTCTTCAGCCGGTAGCTGATGACGTAGTCCTGGCGGCCGGTAATCAGCCTATCTGCGTCGCCGATCTTGATGAACTTCTTGAGGCTCTCGTCGGAGACCTCGTACTTCAGGGCGCGGCCGGTGGCATCTGTCACGCTTAGGATGGCGTAGTCGTACTCGCGGTCACTTCCGATCGGGCAGTTATACGTCGCTTGCTGAGCTCCGGGCCGGGGAGCCACGCACTCGGACTTGAAATCGAGGTAGCGGAAGATGCCATGCTTTTGGAGTGTGCCGAAGTCAACGCTGATCGTCTCGGTCGCATCGATCGTCCCCTCGGCGTCTACGTTATAGACGACACTGAACGAGGTGATCCGCCAAGCAGCGGTGGCGGTAACTCCACCGGGCGCGGAGGCGATGCCAAGGAGTAGGGCGGCGACGATGAGAACAACGAAACGCTTCACCCAGCTATTGTAGGACTCGGCCGAACGCGTACGGAAACGTCGCCCAAGGGGGTGCGTGCTTGCCCTTGTGTTGGAGCGGGCTCGAAGCCCTACGATGTTCGAACTGGTTACTCGAGGCACCGGTACGCCGGCCGTTCGCGACAACCATCGCGCGGCCATTTAGGATTAGCCACAAGACCCTTGGCTTCGGCCAATCTCCATATCAGCGGAAACCCAAAAGGATGGTGCATGGAAGCATTCGACTACGTAGCGCCGCGGACTCTTGCAGACGCGTTCGCTCATCTCACAAACGGTCGCAGCAGCCTTCTGCTGGCGGGCGGCACCGACGTCATCGTGCAGCTCCGCGAAGGCCGGCGGCACTGCGACCAGCTCATCGATATCAAGCATATTCCTGAGCTCACCGCGCTGCGCTTCACCGCGGACGGTACGTTGGAGATCGGCGCTGCCAAGCCTTTGGCCGAAATCTACGAGAATGCCGAAGTGGCTCGTCGGTTGCCAGGACTGGTGGACGCCGCGGCGCTTATTGGCGGAATCCAGGTACAGTCACGCGCGAGCCTGGGAGGGAACCTCTGCAACGCGAGCCCGGCTGCTGACGCCTCACCGGCCTTGATGGTTCTCGGCGCGCGCCTTGTAATCGGATCGGCGACGGGTTCGCGTGAGGTGCCGGTGGAGGAGTTCTTTCTCGGGCCGGGCCGCAACGCCCTGCAGGTCGGCGAACTGCTGGTGCAGGTGAAGATTCCGCCTCAGCCAGCGAACTCCAACGCCCACTACTTGCGGTTCATCCCGCGAAATGAGATGGACATCGCGGTCGCGAGCGCGGGTGTGCGAATCGCACTCAACGGCGAAGGCCGGATAGAGGCCGCGCGAGTGGCGATTGGGGCAGTCGCGGCAACACCACTGATGGTGCCTGCGGCGACTGCCGCGCTGAACGGGAATCTCCCTACGGAAGAAACGTTCGGGGCGGCGGCTGACGCTTCATCCGCCCTCGCCACGCCAATCAGCGATATGCGGGGGAGCGTTGCCCAACGGCATCAGCTCGTCCGCGTCCTCACCATTCGCGCCCTTCGCGGCGCCCTGACGCGCATCCAGGAGGCTCGCTAGCCGTATGGCACGTTCTTACGTATCCACCCGCCTGAATGGGGCGGAAACTGACTTTCTCTGCGAACCGCGCCAGAGCCTGCTCGAAGTTCTTCGCGATGAGCTGGGCCTGACCGGGACCAAGGAGGGATGTAATAACGGAAACTGTGGCGCCTGTAGTGTGATGCTCAACGGGCGCATCGTGAACTCATGCTGCGTCCTCGCCGTCGAAACGCAAGACGCCGAGGTTCAGACCATTGAGGGGGTCGCCAAAGGCGACCAGTTGCACCCCTTGCAGCAGGCGTTCCTGAACGAGGCTGCCCTCCAGTGCGGCATTTGCACGCCGGGGTTCATCATGGCTTCAAAGGCTCTTCTCGAACGCGAGCCAGACGCTGATGAGCACCGCATCCGCTACTGGCTGGCGGGCAATCTCTGCCGGTGCACCGGCTACGATAAGATCGTGAGAGCGGTCCTGAGCGCAGAGCACATGCAAGGGGTGAAGTGATATGAGCACTATCGAAAAAAGTGAGTACAAGGTAATTGGCACCCGCCCTGTCCGGCCGGACGGTGTGGAGAAAGTCACCGGCAAGGCACAGTACGGCGCCGATATCCGTCTCCCGGGGATGACCTACGGGCGCGTCCTGCGCAGCCCCCACGCTCACGCGCGAATCGTCTCGATCGACACCAGCGCCGCTGAAGCACACCCCGGAGTACTGGCGGTACTCACCTACAGGGACCTCCCGGCCGCCGAAGACAAAATGGAAGAGCTCGGCGAGAGCGCCATCAACGTCATGGAAGTGAGCGATAACATCCTCGCTTCCCGTAAGGCGCTCTATCGGGGCCACGCCATTGCGGCGGTGGCTGCCGCCAGCGGGCATGTCGCGGAAGAGGCGCTCGCCAAGATCAAGGTTGAATACGAACTGCTTCCGCCCGTGCTGGACGTACGCGATGCAATGCGCGACGACGCACCGTTGCTCAACGAGACTCGCCGGACGAAATCTATGGGCGGGAAGCTAAGCGAGAAGCCGAGCAACATCGCTCAGTTTACGCAGTTCAAGGGTGGCGACATTGAGGCGGCGTTCGCTGATGCCGACGTGGTGGTTGAGCGCGAGTTCAGCACCTCCATGATCCACCAGGGCTACATCGAGCCCCAGGTTTCGACCGCAAGCTGGAACGCCGATGGCACCATCACGATTTGGACGAGCACTCAGGGCACCTTTGCGGTCCGCTCGCTGGTCGCTGAAGTACTTCGCCAGCCCATTTCGAACATTCGCGTGATCCCGATGGAGATCGGCGGCGGATTCGGTGGAAAACTGCCGATCTACCTCGATCCCGTAGCTGCCTTGCTTTCCAAGAAGAGTGGCAAGCCTGTGAAGATCGCCATGAACCGCACCGAAGTGTTCGAAGGCACAGGCCCGACTAGCGGCACTAACATCCGTGTCAAGATGGCGGCCAAGGGCGACAAGATTACCGCAATCCAGGCCAACCTCGCTTACGAAGCGGGGGCCTACCCTGGCTCCTCCGTGGGCGCGGGCGCCATGTGCATGGTTTCGCCGTACAGCATTGAGAATTTTCAGATCGATGCCTACGACGTGGTGGTGAACAAACCCAAGACCGCCGCCTACCGGGCACCGGGCGCTCCCGCGGCGGCGTTCGCTTCCGAAAGCATGATCGATGAGCTCGCCAAGAAGCAGGGCCTCGATCCGTTGGCTTTCCGCCTGGCGAACTCGTCGGAAGCCGGCACACGAATGGTGACTGGCGTGCCGTTCCCGCGCATCGGCGCCGTCGAGACGACCGAAGCAGCCATCAACTCGCCGCACTACAAGTCGCCAATCGAAGGCCCAAACCGCGGTCGGGGCGTGGCGTCCGGCTTCTGGTTCAACGGCGGCATGCAATCGAGCGTCGTCGCAGCCGTCAACCCGGACGGGACGATCAACCTGATCGAAGGCTCCGTCGATATCGGCGGGACGCGTGCCTCGCTCGGTATGCAACTCGCCGAAACCCTCGGCGTGAGCTTCGAGGCGATCCGCACGTCAGTCGTGGACACGGACTCGATTGGACATAACGACGTTACCGGCGGCAGCCGTACCACCTTTGCCAGCGGCATGGCCGTTTTCGAAGCGGGCATGGACATTCGCCGGCAGATGATCACCCGAGCAGCCAAACTCTGGAGCTGCGCCGAGGACGACGTTGTCTACGAAGACGGCGGTCTGCGCTGTAAGATCGATTCGACCAAGGAGCTGACTTTCAAGGAAATGGCTGGTCAGCAGGCGCGAACCGGCGGTCCACTCGTCGGCAAAGCGTCGCTGATAGCACGCGGCGCGGGGTCCGCGTTTGCGACGCACATCGTCGACGTGGAAGTGGACCCCGAGACTGGCAAGGTCGAGATTCTGCGCTATACGGCTGTTCAAGATGTTGGCACTGCGATCCATCCCTCCTACGTGGAGGGCCAAATCCAGGGCGGCGTGGTCCAGGGCATCGGCTGGGCCCTGAACGAGGAGTACTTCTACAACGACGAAGGGACAATGGTGAACTCCAGCTTCCTCGACTACCGCATGCCGACCGCCCTCGACGTCCCAATGATCGACACCATCCTGGTCGAGGTGCCGAACCCGGGCCACCCGTACGGTGTGCGCGGCGTGGGCGAGGTGCCGATCGTGCCGCCGTTGGCC
>JBDUAL010000143.1:0-5309 GCA_040004685.1 Anaerolineaceae bacterium
ATTCACGTCGGACTGAAACATTGCGCGACCTTCGGGATGGCCGGTGATGGGCATACCGACACCGATCGATGGTTCGCCCGAACTGCGTCCAAGCGTCGCAGGACCCGCAGCCGGGGCATTATAGTTCTCGAAACGAGGGGCAACGAGCGCCACTGCGGGGCTTGGCGCCGGAATCGGAGGAATAGGTCCATCCGTCAAGGTCGCAGCGCCGCGGTATTGGTCGGCACTAGTCGCAGCAAACTAAACAACGTGCACCGTGAACAATCCGGTTCCGATATTCGGTCTTGTCGGATCCAGGTCACCCTGTTCCTGCGTCGTCCCGCCGTTAGCGGACTCCACGACGATCGGGCCGGTCAGATCCCCTCTATGGATAAACATGTCGTAATCCGATGACGGGGTGAGCCAGTTAATCTGGACGTGAACTCGTTTGTTCGCGGTCGCCCAATCACTGGGCGTGCCTGAAATCGTTAGAGAAAAGGTGTCGCAATTCGAGCCGTCCGGGGCGCACTCGGACTCGCCACCGGCCGTAGGAGCGCCGGTGCCAGATGTGCCATTCCACGTCACAGCGGGGCCAGCAGTGGTTATTGTTCCCGACGGTGGATTCGCGGCGAAGCTTAGCCAGCCAAGTGCAGCCGCGAATGTGCAAAGCACAACCGCGACCGCGACACGGACATTGAAGATACCAGATTGGGAGGAAGAGAAGTTTTTCATGGTTAGGATGATGATGAGCGGAACTGCTTTTGCAGAGAATTAGGGCTGATGTCCAGAGAAATTTCTACAGATACGTAAATACAGGCGCAGATTTGATCAAAACCCGCCGCTGCCGCTTTCGGACCGAACGTTTTCTAGACATTATCGATTCGGCGCGCACTCGACGTGTGGATGTGAATTCAACGGGGTAAGATGCGTTGGTGCGGGATCTTACATCACGACATTGTAATCTGGCCGTTTGCGGCAACGTCTTTGTGCACGTGTTAATCTTGCGTGACGGGCTGGCACCGATAACTTTCTGCTCCGAGCATATCTCTCGTTATGGAACGACCCGCTTTACTTGTCATCCCTGCATGCTTGGTCCTCGTCACCGCATGCTCGAAGCAGAATCCTGAACTATCGTCGAGCAGCCCCAGCTCGACGCCGCTGACGGCACCGGCGGAATCAGTGCAGCAAATTGATGCCTGCTCGTTGCTGACAAACGACGAGATCCAGTCCGTGCAGACCGACACCGTCACGGGAACAACGCCGAGTGGCGGGATGTTGAGCGGCTTTCCGAGTACGCAGTGCCTGTTCCAAACGGCCACGCCCGCGAATTCAGTCAGCGTCGTCGTCACACAATCGACGGCGTCACGGCGCGTAAGGGACTTCTGGAAGGAAACCTTCCATCGTGAGGAGTCAGAGAAGGAGGGAGCGAAGGAATCTGAGGGAGGGGAAGAAGAGAGAGAGAAGAAGGCCCCGCCGCAGCCCGTCGCTGATCTTGGCGATGACGCTTTTTGGATGGGCACCCAAGTCAGTACCGCCGTCTATGTGTTGAAAGGCGATAGCTACATACGGATCAGTGTCGGTGGTGCAGGCGATCAAGCCGCAAAGCTCGAGAAATCGCGGAAGCTGGCGGAGTTCGCCCTCAAGCGCCTGTAGGGCGTGCACAAGGACGCACGGTAGTAGCCACGGCAGGGTGTCCTGTGTCGCTGCGTGAACTACCCGTCTGCACGCTCGCGGCTCACGAAGTCGACGATTCGGCTGAACGCAAAGGTTGCGCCATCTTTCATGGCGACGCGTGGTGGAGTGATTGTCATCCTCGGATGAGCGGGAGCTGTGCCTCGCGGCCGATGGCTCGCTATTGCGCCGACGCTGACCGATGCTCCGGGCATGAAAAGCGCTCGGTCCTGCCTTTTGGCAAGTTTGACGTTTCTGTTCGTAAGTTGCTCACGAACAGAGCGGGGTGGCGGTAACAGCGCACACGCTCCGGTGGATGCCTGCCTCCTGCTCACCGCGGACGATGTGCAGCGCATCATTGGCGAGCCGCTCCAGAAGACAGTGCGGACGGAGAACGCCAGCGCTGGCCTTCGCTTTCAGCGGTGCCTTTTCTCCGTGCCGACTGAGATCAACTCGGTCGCTCTCGCCCTGACCCTCCGTGGAACGGGCAGCGACGCGCGCAACCCGCGTGCGTTTTTTGAGGAGAAGCTGGAGGAATACGAGCATGGTGGCGAAGAAGGAGAAAAGGAGGAACACGAACGAGCGCTGGATTTCGTGCCCGGTGTCGGCGATCGGGCCGTCTGGTTCGGGACCCTCGCCGGCGGCCACCTCTATGTTCTCAAGGGCGATGTTCTCCTCGAAGTCTTGCTCGGAACAACCACGCAGCCGGCAAAGCTGAGGGATCGCGCGATCGAGATCGGGAAGGTTGCCGCCGGGCGACTGTAATTAAGCGGCCGAAGCCCCGGGAGCAAGCGCTGCGCTGAAAAGCGCTGCCATGTTCCGGTAGTCGCCGGTTGACTCCACGCTGCTCCGCGCGTCGACAGTGTGACGCCTCCCGTGAACCTCGCTGCACATCTGCCGTATCAGCGATCCGCCGTCGTCGGGCGGCCGATTAGACCTTGTTCAAGACCGCCGTACGCGTTAACGGCCGCTCCACTGGAGCGGCCGTTTGTGCACACGCGTCGTAGTTCTTCTACCGGGTCTTATTGCCTTGCAGGTAGAAAATCAGCGACTTTGCATTGTTCGTCTCGTCGCTTTCAGCTACTTGAGCATTTTTGTCGGCGGTTGCTACAATTGTGTGATTGCCCTTCGCTGTCTTTGCCGTTGTCTGCCACTGCACAGACACCTGCGTCGGCACTCCCGGCGCCAGCGCGACGGTAGCAGGAGTGCCCAGAACCGTGTTCCCGTCGAGTCTGAACTCAGTGGCCGACGCTCCAGCGCTTCCCTGCCCAGCGTTCGTGACTGTGGCGGTGAAGGTGATCTTATCGCCCTGCTTCGCCTGATTGTTACTCGACGTTGGAACAGAAACGATCAGATCGGGCTTTGGTGCCGCGACCGCAACCGCTACTGATGCAATGTTCGTGCTCGAAGCGCCGTGTGAATCCTTCACCGTCAGAGATGCCGTGTAGTTACCTGCGGCATTGTAGGTGTGTGACGCGGTGGGCGTCGTTTTGGTCTCCGTTCCAGGTGAGGACGCATCGCCGTAGTTGAAGATATACGATGCAATATTATCGCCCGCATCCGGATCGCGTGAGCCAGCCCCCGTGAAACCTACGGTCAACGGTGCCGTTCCGGACGTGGAACTCGTCGCAGCCAACGCTGCCGTTGGCGCAGTATTTGGCGCGCAAGCGCTGTTCGCAGCTACCGTATATCCGCCCGCGAAGGCGAGGCTATCCGGCATTGGATCATACACTTCGGTTGCACCCGCAATTCCGTTTGTTGGATCAGTCGTCTGTGCCGAGCCTGCGACAAAGCCGAGGACGGATGAGCCTTCAGCCAGTCCCACGTCAGAGGCGTTCACGGTAATGGTAATGGTGCCAGTGGTTGGGTCGTACGTTCCCGGCGTCTGCGTTTCAGCATCAACGAACCGACCGTCTACGCCGCCGGACGAGTTGGAGCCAGGAGTGTAGTAGTAGAACCCGCCATTAGGCGTCGTGCTGTTATACTCCATCCGCACACCGGTGTAACGGAAGCTTCCCGCCGTCGCGCCCGGCACCTTCATCGCGAGATACCAGGCCGAACCAATGGGCTGAGCTGCCGTTGCTGCCGGGTCGGTCTTCAACGTGAAGACCAACTTCAGATTACCGTCGGTAACATAAGGCTGTGCAATGCTAGCTGAGAGCATGTCGGTTCCAGGCTCAGGGCTGAGCGAATCGCCAACAGCATCCGTTAACACTGTCACCCCCGGAGCGGTGCACGGGCTCTGCGGCGCAGGGGGAATAATGACCGTAAGATCAACTTCGTTGCTCAAGGGACCAGCGTTCACCGGGTTCACCGCGATGATCTTATAGAAGTAGTGCGCGACCGTCGGATCCGAACCGTTCGGATTCGTTGCACTAACTGGCGCGTCGGTGAATTCAGCTTTGCTGCCTGGGCCGACATAATACGTCGCGATTGGCGCCTCGTTCCCGGCGGTCAACCCTCGAAGGATCTGATAAGACGTAATGTCTGCACCGCCATTATCCGGCACCTTCCACATAAGATGTGAGCCGTTAAGATCGCGCGTTCCGCTTAAACACGCCGCTTTAGGCGCACGCGCGGCGGTCGTATCGGTGCTGCTATCGAAAGCAGCCAGCAAGCTCTTGCCGCCAATCTGCCGCGCCACGCGCATGGATGCGCCGAGGTTGCTCTTCGTAGTGCCGCCGATGCAGGCAGTGCTGGTGCAACCATCGCTATAGCCGTAGAGGACGCGACCGTGGTCATCCATCGTGACTTCGTTGAAATCGAGCAGGTTGCGGTCGCCATCCTCGCCGCCGCCGCCTTGTTGCCAGATTCCGGTCATCCGTTGCACTGGATCATTAGGCGTGGCGTTCACCGTCACCCAGGTGCGGCCTTCGTCGTAGGTCGTTGCGATGAAGGCGTACCAGACACCGGTAAAGCTGCCAGCCTGATAGTTGCCCTTCACGTTTGTTCCGAAGAAGCCGCACGCGGCGCGTCCAGCGTCACCGGCAATCGTCTCCGTGTGTGCAGCGTTCACGATGCCATGCGTGATGCCGACGTCCGTGTCGCGAATCCAATTGATCTTCGTCGGATTAGCTGGGTCATTCCGCTTACCGACAGCGCAGTGCACGTGGCCTTCAGTGCCATTCGACTCGTTGTTAACGTAGCAATAGTAGAGCGTGTTCGCCTTATCGATGCCGATGGAAGGATCAGCGCCGTTCGACTGCGAGGCAGTAGTGAATGCTGGTCCATCAGCGTCTGCTACCGTCTTCTTCACCTGAAACTCGCTCCATGGCAACGTTCCCCCATCGACGGTGAGTGCGCCGCCCTGGACACCGCCGCATGAGTTATCCGGTAAATACCCGGTCCCATCTGGACCGATGCGAACATGACCGTGTAGACCACCGCAGCCCTGGGAATTGGCAGCTCCAGGCCCGGTAGCCACCACCGGGTTGGTGTAGGTCGTCCCTAAGTCGAAACTTCGCTCGCAATTTGCGCCGACCAGCGTTTGTGAGCAGAAAATAGCATACTGCCCCTGGTTGAGCGGCGTAGTGGAAAGACTGAGAGACGCGGGAAGCGGCCCAGTCCCGACCGTCTCATGGTCTGCCCCATTCGGCGGTCCGCCCCCGATCGGGTTCCAATTGTCTCCGTCGTCATTTGTATATGCGTAATTGCCCTCC
>JBDUAL010000144.1:0-5296 GCA_040004685.1 Anaerolineaceae bacterium
GCGCGGCTCTGCACCTGGCGATTCAGCTTCCAGGCCTGTTCAAAGAGCGGATGCAGTACACCCTCAGCTTCAATTGGCGCGACCCGGCGACGCGTGAGGTGGCGCGTCTGATGGGTCCGCGAGTGGTTGGCCTGGCGGCGGCGCAGGTGAACTTCCTCGTCACCATCTACTTCGGCTCGAAGATCGGTTCGTCCGCCATTTCGAACCTGAACTACGCTTGGCTGCTGGCCGGGTTGCCGCTGGCGCTCTTCGGCATCGCCCTTTCGACGGCCGCCTTCCCGAGACTCGCCGGCCACGCCGCCGAAGAGGATATGGCGGCGCTCACGCGAACGATTTCGCGGGTCCTGCGCGTGATCATGTTCCTCACTATCCCGGCCGCCCTCGGGCTTGCCCTGTTGCGATTCCCGGCGACCGTCGTGCTTTTGCAACGTGGCGAGTTCAGCTCGGCGGACGCCCTGATCACCGCCTCCGCCCTCGGCTTCTACTGCCTTGGCATCGTCCCGCAGGCGGGCATCGAAATCCACAGCCGCGGCTTCTACGCGCTGGGCGATACGCGCACGCCGGTCATCCTCGCCGTGATGGCAGTGGCCCTCAACTTCTTCCTCAGCGCCGTGTTGTGGCAACGGTACGAATACCGCGGTCTTGCCTTCGCGGTCTCGGCCTCGGCGTGGCTGGAGTGGGTAATGCTCTATGTCCTCTACCTGCAACGCACCGGTGCCAGCGCCGCGGCCGACCTCGCGGCAATCGCCCGCTTCGCGATCGGCGGCGCGGTGATGGCGCTGTTCCTTGCGGTCGGCCTCGGTCTGGTTGACTCCGGAGGGCGGTTGCACGAAGTGGTGATTGCCGTCGCGGGAGCGCTCGCCGGCGCGGCGGTCTATGCGGGCATGGCGAACTGGCTCGGCGTCGAAGAGTTGCGCGAGGCGGCGTCACGGGTGCCGGGGCGGTTCCGACGGGGCGGGGGCGCTACGCCGGAGGAACTTGTGGCCCCGCTTTAACCGCGCCAGTCGACCCCTCGCTGACGTTAGTCGGGCCGCTCCGGCGGAGCTGTTGTACGCTTTCGTCCGAGAGGTGCCATGGGTTTCATCGTTAAACGCCGGAGCCTCGCCGGCTCGTCCGTCCATTTGTCAGCTCCCACGCCGCGCGAAGACGGCCAGGTAACGTCCCGGCTCGCTTTCCAAGCGACCGCAGCCGTAACGGCCGCAATTTCGGCGCTCGGACGATCAGAAGATTTACGGTTCTCGCCGGGCAACGGCCTGCTCGCGATCGCTGGGACGAAGCGCGACCGCTGCCTGGTTTTGCGCGTCAAGATTGAAGATGGCGCGGGCGGGCTGCGCGTCTCCGCGGATGACTTCCTGACTCTGGGCAGCGCTGGTTTGCGGTATCCTCACGGCCTGGATTTCATCGACGACGAGACATTGGTTTTTGCGAACCGCCAGGGCTTCGTTTCGATAATCCGCCTTCCCAATGGTGAATTGGGGGGCCGTCATTGCGACGGCCAGGAGGCCAAAATCATCCGGGGGAGCCTGTTGGCCCGGGTGAAGACACCGGGGTCCGTTGCCGCCAGGCCGGAGGCTAACGGGCTGGTCAGCCTCCTCGTTTGCAACAACTACGCGCACCGCGTCACCCAACACGTCGTCGACCCGCGGGCCGGCTATCGGCTGATGGAGAGCAAGGTCCTGTTCCGGCGCGCTCTGAAGGTCCCGGATGGAGTGGCGCTCAGTCACAACGGTTCTTGGACCGCTATCAGCAGCCATGACACGCACGAAGTGAAGCTTTTCGCGACGGCGGGCAAGGAGGGTCGCCAAGCTGAGGCCGCCGGGACCCTTAAAGGGGTCGACTGCCCGCACGGCCTGCGCTTCACGAACGATGACCGCCACCTTTTGGTGGCTGACGCCGCGGCCCCTGTGATCCACGTCTTTCGCCGCCAAACCGGCTGGGACGGCAACCACGATGTTACGCGCTCGGCGGTCGTACTGGACGAGGAGACGTACCTCCGCGGCCGGCACAACCCGGAAGAAGGCGGGCCGAAGGGGATCGATATCGACCGGACCGGCCGGGTGGTGGCGATTACCTGCCAGGAGGAACCGCTGGCGTTCTTCGCGCTCCGCGAGATCATCGGGGAGTGCCCGGAAGGCACCTAGAGCGTCAGGCTGATTGCGTCCGGCTGGCCATCGCCGCCTCATCGGCGACAATGGCAGCGTGACCGCAATCGATGATGCCCTTAAAGCGAACCTCCACTACGCCGCTGAGTTCGGCCCACCCCTTGATCCGCCGCGACCAAAGCTTGCGCTCGTGCTCTGCATGGACGCCCGCATCGACCCGATCCGCGCGCTTGGCCTGCCCTCCGGCAGCGCCCACATCATTCGCAACGCCGGTGGACGCCTTGTGGACGCCATCCGCAGCCTCGTGATCAGCCAATCGATCATCGGCACCGAAGAGGTGGCCATCGTCCATCACACGCAATGCGGCATGCAGACCTTCACTGATGCCGAGATCCGCCAGAAGCTGCGCGACGAACGCAACGCCATCGCTGACGACATTGCGTTCCTTTCATTCCACGACCTCGAACAGGCGATCCGCGACGACATCCGCATCTACCGGCAGTCGCCACTCTTACGCCAGGACATCCCTGTCCGCGGCTTCGTCTACGAGGTGGAAACTGGCAGGCTGCGGGAGATCCTCTAGAAGTCGACACGTGTCCGGTTGCCGTCGAGCCTCACGACGGCGATACTTCGCACAAATGTTCGCAGAGCAATACCGTGGCCGCGACTGACCTGCACGAGCGGCTGCGCGCGGCGCTGCACCAGCCCGCCCGCCCCGAGGGCGCCCTGCGCATCGAGAGCGTGACCGAATTGAGCGACCTCTCGGCGCTCGGCGGACGCTGGTTTCAGTCGCCGTTTGGACCCGGCTACGTGGTCGAAAGCGTCTACGACGCGGGCCACGAACATGGTCGCATCGCCCTCCACCGAGCGCTCACGGTGGATCCCGCGCGACTCGGCGGCCAGACCAAAGACCCGCGCATCGCCGGCCAGCAGCCCGCCAACTTCCTTTATGTAGATACCGAAACGACGGGGCTGGGCGGCGCCGGATCGATGGTCTTTCTCGCGGGCACGGCGCGCTTCGATGGCTCACTGCTGCGGCTGCGGCAGTACCTGTTGCCTTCACCGCAGTACGAAGGTGGGCTGCTCGGTGGACTTGCCGAAGACCTGGAGTGGGCTGGCGCGCTTGTCAGCTACAACGGCAAATCGTTTGACCTGCCAATGCTCGAGGCGCGCTACATCCTGTCGCGCCAACGGCCGACGTTCCGCCAGCTGCCGCACCTGGACCTGTTGCACCCCAACCGCCGACTCTTCAAAGGCACCTTCGATTCGCACAAGTTGACGCGCATGGAGGTGGAACTGCTCGGCTTCGAACGGGAGGACGATTGCCCCTCATCCGAAGTGCCGGAGCGCTACTTCAAGTTCCAGCGCACGAGCGACCCGACGCACATCCTGCCGGTTCTCCGCCACAACGCCTGGGACATCCTTTCACTGGTCGCGTTGGCGGCGCACCTCGCCTCGGTCTGTGACGGCGATGAGTATCCTTTCCAGGCTGGCCGCGCCGCCGAGTACGCGGGCGACTTTGGCTCGGCGGCCACGCATTTCGAGACGGCGATCGCACGCGGCCTGGGGCGCGTCGAACGGCTGGACGCCATGGAACGGGCGGCGCGTTGCCGGACGAAGCTCGGCGATTGGCAGGCGGCTGCCGACTGGTGGCAGGCGCTTATCGATGAGCCACGCGCGCGGCGCATCACGCCCTACGTTGAGCTTGCGAAGATCCAAGAGCACAAGCTCAAGGATCTCCCAGCGGCCTACATGCTCGTTTCCGAAGCGATCGGCATGGCCTCCCGCGGCCTAGCGCGAATCGGTCCCTCAGCGAGCGGAACGAGCTCCGAATCGCTGGCGCTGCGGGCGGCGCGGCTCGAAGAGAAGCTGGGGCGCGCCAGGAGCTAGCTGCGAGTGCGCAGACGCCCTAGCCCTTGCCGCGACTCTTCGGCGGAGCAGACTCGCCTTCGACTACCGCTTCCCAACAAAGGTAGAAGAAGAAGAGTCCGAGGAGGATGGGCGCGAGGAAGGCCGGGTGGTGACTTTCGAACAGCCCCCAGAAGCCGCCGAGGACCATGAAGGAGAGGGCCGCAATATAAACGAAGAACGCTGGCCAGCTAAATCCCAGTCCGGACATCTTCGGCGCCTCCAGTGGTCACCCTCGCATCCTAGCATTGCGCTATCGGAGGTTGCGAGCGTTTCCACAGGCCGGAACTCGTAAGAAATTAGAGAGAATTGGTGGCGATGCAGTGGCTGGAGGGTGGCGGTGCGGCAAACCAACGCCCGCGCCGCTGCGCGGCTCGTCCGGAATGAAACCGAAAAACCGCTAGCCGGCCGCCGCCAGTGCGGTCTCCTGTGCCGGAACCATTCCCGCCAGCACGCGTCCAAGAGCCATCGTATGGCTGCACGTTGCCCACTCGCTGAAGAAGCCACAGTTGCAGTGCCATGCGCCATCGCGCAGCGCAACTTCGTGGTCGCTGTTTTCGCCGTGAAAGGCGACATGGAGGCCATCGATCTGCATACGATGACGCTCCCCCGCGTAGACCTTGGCCTTTTCGACTTTGCCGATCAAGCTCGACTGCATGACCTGCTATCCCTCCAGGAACTTGAACTCTGGAAAGCACAAACGGCGACGCATTGAAGCGCCGCCGTTACGGTTGTGGGATGCCAACAAAAACACCCATCCCCCGCAAACTACGCCGAGGGCAAGAGGGCTGTCAATAGAAATGTTTCGTCGTAACTCGCCTGCTCACTGCTGGAAGCCGTGGTGCCCAGCCGCTCCCACTACCGCTCCTCCAGTACACCCCTTCGCGGGACGTGATTCCAAGGCGTAGACTACCGGGGATGGAAGCCGTACGCACGCATCGCCAGGCCCCAACCCCCACAGCCAAGCGTAGGGAGCCCTCCAGGCCGGCTGCGTCCCACGGGCCGCTCACGCACGACCTTTTGTTCCTGCAGCGCACTATTGGCAACCGGGCAACGTCACTCGCAATCCAGCGGGAGTTCGAGGATCAGGGTGAGAAAGAGGCGCCTCAGCCCGTGCTGGAAGAAGCGGCGTCTGGCGCGGTCAACGTTGAAGGTCTGAATGCGTTCGGCGAATCGGACGGCTCCATCGGCTCGGATGTAGCGCCGCACGCCATGAGCAATAAAGGCAAGACCGGCTCAGACCTCTGGCACCACGCCGGAGGGACGAAGGGCGGCACCGGAAACGA